>JAHDHB010000022.1:11297-26007 GCA_020631545.1 Saprospiraceae bacterium
TTCCATTCAGGAAAGCAAGGATAAACCTGCTTTTGATTCCTTGACTATAGGGCAACAGTTTATTCATCAAAACTTTGCGATCACCTTGAACATCAACAGCAGCGTTATTATCGAAAAACCTGAAACCTTGAAAAAGGAGGATCGGTTTGCCTTCCAATTTAATAGCCTCAAATCGTTAGTGTCAGGCGTTGGAGAGAAAAACTTTTTCGTCAAGCCTGTAGACAAAGAAATTTCCATTTTGAAAGTTTACTACAAGCATGAAGTCCCCGAAAAGGCTCAATTATTTGTAAATGAATTGATGAATACGTACATCGTGCAAAACCAGGCCTATAAGTCTAATAGAGCGATGAAAAACCTAGAATTCATCAATGCAAGACTAGAAACAGCAAGAACAAAACTCAAGCAAGCAGAGGCCGACCTCGCAGGCTTCAAATCAGAGAACAATTTGATCAATGCAACGCAAGAAACGGATGCTGCTCTCAAGGAAATCACCCAACTAGACTTACAAAAAGTAGCTTTAGATGTACAAGCAGCAGAGTTAGAAAACCTCTTTACCTTTATTGAAGTAGGAGGCAGCCTCAATGACTTTTCGCCTAATTTTGAAGCGCTCAAAGACGGTGTTCTTAAAGACGCTTACCTCAAGGTACAAGCATTTGAATTACAGAAAATTGAATTGCTCAACAAGTATGTGCCGGGCAGTGATGAGATTAGAACCATTGATGAAAAAATTAACAATCTTCGCCTTTTTATCAGTCAAAGTACTCGTAAAACCTTGACAAACATCAGTGCAAAGCTTGCTGAAATTGAATCGGTGATCAAGGAAAGAAAAACAGCTCTTCAAACTTTTCCTGATAAAGAGCGTCAACTTGTTGTCCTTGAACGGGAGATTAAAATTAGGGAAGAAGTCTACAGCCATTTGATGGAAAAACAAACCGAATTTGCCATAGCGGAAAGCTCGAAAATGTCCCTACACCAAGTCATAGATAAAGCAGAACGTCCCGTACAATCTAGTTGGCCAAACAAAAGCCTTATTTATGGTGTGGTCTTGTTTTTTGCCTTATTCTTAGGTTTGTTGGTTTCCTATCTTGTTCACTTTCTGTTTGCTACCGTCAAGTCAAAAGAAGAATTACGTACCTTAGTGAATACCCCTTTACTAGGAGCCATCATCAAGCAACGAAAAGGAAAAGATCCTTTAGTAGATGTATATTCTGGCCTTTATACCAATTTAGAAATCCTAAAAAATAGTGCTACCTCCAAAGGAAGAGCCCAGATTCTGACCATCAGTTCCATTACACCAAAAGAAGGAAAAACACACACGGCAGTTAGCCTAGCCAAAGCAGCTTCCATAATAGGCAAAAAAGTACTTATTATTGATTTAGACATGCGGCGTCCAGATGTTCACCATCGTTTTGGCCTCAAAAACGAAAACGGCATTTCTGCCATTCTTAAAGGTGATATGACCATAAAAGAAGCGATTGTACATCATACAGAAAACCTTGAAGTCTTACCCGCAGGTAACCTCGCGGATATTCCTTCCGCATTCATTTTTTCTTCTAGGGCTACAGAGTTAGTAGAAGCTGTGCGAGAAGATTATGATTTGGTGATTTTCGATACACCTCCTTTAGGCCTAGTACCTGATGCCCTACTGCTTATGCAAAACAGTGATATTAACCTCTTTGTAGCACGTAGAGGCATGACGAAAATCCGCACAGCGAAATCATTGGATACGCTAATTTCTACTTGGGATATACCCAATGTGTACACAGCCCTAAATTATGATAAAAATCGAAGATACGATCCCTTTAATTATACAGGACATCGATATTATTAAGAGGGATTTTATTAAGGGCTAATCATCTCACCCTTTCAAGGTTTTGATTCCCGAATTAATCTCAAACTCGAATAAATTAGGGTGAGTAAATCCCGAAGGGATGTAAGGAGTATAGAAAAACAGAAGAACAAATGCGAAAACCCTGAAAGGGTGAAATTTTTAAGTAAACAAAGCATATAAAATGAAATATGGAGAGCATTAATGATACTTCATGATAGCTACAGAATTGAAACATTTGCAGAATATGACAGATCGTCGGCTTTAGCCGATGGATTATTGAATTTGTCATCGACAAATTGTTTTTACCGTCGGCTAAAGCCAACGTTCCAGAGTGCCTGCAAATATTTTAAGCCGAAAACCCCAAGGCTATCGAAGATAGTCCTTTGTCCTTTGTCCTTTGTCCTTTGTCCTTTGTCCTTTGTCTTTTGTCCTTTGTCCTTTGTCTTTTGTCCATTGCCCATTCAAGCGTCGAAACCCATTAAAACTTTCAACTTAATTTATTAACCCTAATATCAAGAAACACATCAAAACTTTAGAAAAAATACGAACTTCACCTAGCCTTGGCATCCTTGATCAAATGGTGGTTAGCGGCAGCAATTTTATCATTGGCCTGCTCCTAGCACGATGGTTGGGACTAGAAGGATTTGGACAATTCACCCTATTGTGGATGCTTGTCCTCTTTGCCCTAAGTTTGAATATGGCTTTGATTACGAAGCCCTTACTTACCTTTGTGCCCAAGAAAAAGGAAAGTGGAACTTACCTTGGAGCTGTGCATACCCTACAATTATGCCTAGCCCTACTAGGATTTTTGGGAACAGTAGCGGGATTGCTTTTAGCCAATTATTTTCACTTTTTTGAAATAACTAAGCTATTGGCTTTAACCCTAGGTTTACTTGTAGCTACCCAGCTAATGTATGATTTTTATCGAAAACATGGCTTCGCAAGTTCCAAGATAGAACAAGCATTTTATTTAGATACGATATTCTACGGCGGCCAACTTCTAGGACTATTTCTATTAAAAATATACGGCCAGTTTAGCCTTGAAAATGTCCTCTTCATCTTAGCGAGTATACAAGTCAGTTTGTTGTTTTTGAGTAGTTTTTTTATAGAAAAAATGCAATTTGAAGGGCGTATACTTTTCGCTACCGCAATGGAACACCTCCAATTTTCTGGATGGTTGACACTTACCGCTATATTGCAGTGGATTACAGGCAATTATTTTATCCTGGCAGCAGGAGGCTTACTAGGTGCAGCAGTAGTAGGGATGATTCGTATTGTACAACAGCTTTCTGGCCTTTGTCATATCCTTTTTCTAGCCATGGAAAACCTTTGGCCTGTTTCTGCGGCTAAAGTTTTGAACAAGAAAGGAATGGAGGGATTAATTTCTCATCTCCAGCAGCAAACCTTACGTTGGGCCCTTCCGTTACTCAGCGGCATAGTCCTGTTACTTACAGCAGGTCAATGGCTTATAAAATGGTTATACCAAGTAGATTTAACCGGCAATTATAGCCTAATCGTTGGTTTTAGTCTCATTTATATAATGGTTTTTCTTGGTGTGCCCTGCCGTATTTTTTTCAGAACCTTGGAAAACACGAAGCCTATTTTTTTAGCCTATGTCGTAGGAGCAACCTTTAGCCTTCTTTCTGCTCATTGGCTACTAGAAACCTTCAATTTGTGGGGTTTTGTAGGAGGTTTATGGCTAGTACAAGTGCTAACGCTGGTTGTTTATTTCCAACAATATCAAGAGATTTCAAAGTCTCTACAATGTTGTGAACCAAGCGTAGCAAAAAAATTACGTAATGATTTCACCATCAAACCATAATTAACACCATTTCAACTACCTCAACCATGAAAATAATTCACACAGTACTAGGAAAAGCAAATCCAGAACGCATGAACGGCGTCAATAAAGTAGCTCATCAACTTGCAACAACGATGAAAGCGGAAGGGCAGGACGTTTGCCTTTGGGGCATAGCCAATTCCCTAGAACACAATTACCCAGAACGGATCTACGAAACTTTCCTATTTCAACAACAAAAGAATAAACTAGGCTTAGATCCTGAGCTTAAGAAGGCTATCCAAGCATTAGAAAAAGACACCATCGTTCATTTTCATGGAGCATTTATACCGGAGTTTTATCATTTTGCAAAAGCTTTGAATAAGAAAAAAATTCCTTACCTCTACACGCCCCATGGTTCCTTGACCGCAGGAGCGATGCATAAAAGCTCCTTGAAGAAAAAAACCTATTTCCGTCTTTTTGAATCCTATATTCTTAAACATGCTAAAAAAGTACAACTCCTTGGCCAAAGTGAGGTCGATTACCTTTCGACCATGATTCAGGCAAATAATCTTTGTATGATTCCGAATGGACAAATATTTCCACAAGGAGATTGGACGAAAAACTCAGAAAGTGAAGAGCCCGTTTTTGGCTTTTGTGGAAGGCTAGACACCTATCATAAAGGCTTAGATAACTTGTTGGATGGCTTTGCCTTATACTTGAAGAATGGATTTGAAGGCAAGCTAGAGATGATAGGAGACGGTAAGGATCGTGCTGCACTAGAAAAAAGAGCGAGTACCCTTCAGATAGACCGTCACATAACCTTCCATGGTGCTAAGTTTGGCGATGAAAAATACAAGATATTAAAGAGTATAGACATGTTTATGCATCCTTCGCGCATGGAAGGTTTTCCGACCGCAGTTTTAGAAGCTGCGGCCTTGGAAAAACCTTGTATCAGTAGTGATGCAACGAATATAAATGCTTTTATAAAAAAATATAGTGCAGGAATTCCAATAGATAAAAGTACACCAGAAAATGTAGGAACAGCGATGCAAATAGCCTATAAAATATACCGATCTGGAGGATTGGAACATCTAGGAGAAAATGCATTGCACATGGTGGAGAGTGAGTTTACTTGGGAAAAAATAGCCGCCAAACTAGTACAAGAATATGAAGCCTAAGCTGAAGACTGAAATAGGTAGTTTTCTACTTTTTGTCCTTGTTGTAATGATGACAATACGCATTAGTAGTTATTTTACATTGTTTCCTGATTCTATAGCGATTACTCGTGTCGTGAAAATAGCTTTACGGCTTTGTGTTACAGGACTTTCTTTCGTGCTGTTGTTGATTTTAAAGTCAAGAATTATAGGCCACGAATTTAACTGGAGAAATAAACTACCGCTTATCTTTTACATTGGTTATCTACTGTTAGGCCTGCTTTCGTTTTTGTGGAGTTCGGGTATCGCTTTTTCTTCTTTGCAGTGGGTGATGACGGTCGAAAGCCTTGTTTTTGTGGTACTTTACTATCAAATGTTCTTGGTAGCTCAAAAAATGTACCCAGATCGTATTCGGATGGGTTACATAATAGGCGTAGCTATCGGCTTGATTTCCATAGCGTTTGTTGTAGGTTTGTTTGTAGATCCAGCCTTATTTTATCGACAAACGCACGGAGGAGAGGTTTCAAGGCTAGGCGGCTTTATCATCAATCCCAATGAATTAGGAATGTTAGCCGTACTAGGTGCTGCAATGGCTTATTTTGAGCTGGCAGATGAAGGGAAGAAAAAACTATTTCTACCCATTTTGCTAATCTGTATAGCCGTTTTATTGCTTACGCAATCTCGTTCTTCCTTGATTTCCTTCTTTTTAGTAACCGGATTGTACGTCTATTTATCGAAAAGTAAAAAACTTAAATTAGCATCAATTATCGGTGCTGTACTGGCTATTCCAGTGATAGTGCGCACTATTGTGATTAAAAGTGGGGACATAGAAGAAGTGATGAGCATGACGGGGCGCTTACCTTTTTGGACAGATTTGATTAATGATGGATTTCCTAGGGAGCCCATCTTCGGATTTGGATTTATGCGCATTAGCTATGCTGATAAGTTTGACTCTGTACATGCCTACGCTGCATCTATGACACATAATACCTTTGTGCAAGTATTGCTTAACCTTGGTTTACTAGGCGCTTTCATCGTCATTTTGCAAATGACGACCTTAAGTTACGCCATGACGGTATCGAAAGATGCTAAGTTGAAGTTGTTTGCTGTCGGGATGTTAATTCCATTGATAGTCAATTCTTTGACAGAGTTTGGCATCTTTGGAGAATCCAACTACGGTATCTTGTTTTATCAATTTATCATCCTATTTTTTGCAGTTACCTTGTTAAAAAATCAGGCCTTTTTTGACCGAAAGAAATCCTTATTATGAAACAAATCATAGCAGAAGATCTCCATATACTTTCTAAATTATTCAAAAATTCCTTGTCCCAACTTTTGGTTTTCGCGCCAGAAGATGAGCAGAATTTTAATAGAAAAACATTTATATCTCAAGCAGCTTTAAAATCATTCTTACAACAATTCCCGGAAGGTCAATTTACAATAGTAAACCTGTCAAACGCTCCTATTCAAGACCTTGTAGAGCTAAGTTGTGTTTGGACAGTTTGGAATTTTGGAAATGCTTTTTCAACAGAAGATTCCTTTTCCCTACGCTACATCAATAATTCTGACGGTTCTATGCGCTGGCTTTACCCCGAGCAATCCAAACGCCCCGATTTCCTAAATTTATACAATGGAAGTGGCTTGCGTGCTCGACTTATCAGCGTCGGTTTCAAAGCGGTATGGAAGTTAGGACTAGATGAGTTGTTCTCCTCAGGACAGTTCTCTGTTTATTCCAAAATCGAATTGCCGGCAGAACAGTATTTAGCGGAAGTAGAAGAAGGCAATTGGTCTTTATTTACAGGTACAAAAGGTGAAAATAGGAAGCTAGTATTACAAAAAAATGAAGGAACGAAAACAAAGAGCTTTCTTAAAATTCCGTGTACCGAAAAAGCTGCTAAGCTCGTAGAGAATGAAGCAAAAATGCTGCAAGCCATGAAGGATTTTGATTTCAAAAAATCCGTCTTGCCGCAGGTGAAAGCGCAAGTAGATGCTATAGAATTGAGCAATGTAAAACCGACACAATCTAAAAACAGTACACGCTTGTACACGCCTCATTTAGAAGCTTTAGTAGAGTGGTATGAGCAATCCGCAACCCTTGTAAACCAAGAGGAATTGAAGCAATTCACTAGAATCGAAAATTGCATCAATAGATTGAAAAAAATAGAGGAACTCAGCAACGATATTAGCCTGAATACCGTAAAAAAAATGACCAATCAGTTGGAACAACTGCTCAATAGAATGCGATACAAAGATCAATTTACGGTAGGTCTTGCACACGGTGATTTTACGCCTTGGAATCTATTTTATAAAGAAGATAAAATTTACGTTTATGATTGGGAATTAGCAGAGCCCAATTTGCCGCTTTTATTTGATGCTTTTCACTTCATTTTTCAAGCAGGAGTACTCATCGAAAAAGCTGGTTTTGACGTAATAGACCAACGATTAACCGCCCTGAAAAATGATCCGATCATCACCAAACTTTGCAAGCAATTTCTAGTAGATTTTGACTCCAGCAGACAGTTTTATTTGCTCTACACAATTTCTTATTATCTAGACCTTTATGTTGTGCAAAACCCTTTGCATTTTCAAGCACATTGGTTAATTGATTGCTGGGCAGCAGCGCTAGATAAAGAAATGAAAAATTCAGAGCCACATATGGATTTGATCCCTCTTCACGCCATAATTTTTCCGAAAAAAATGAGTTGGAATGGTTGGAAACTAAGCGCCTCCTAGTGGTACTGCTCAGCAATACAAAAACTCCGTAGGAGTTCCCTGCCTGTAGCCATGTTTAACCCATGGAAAACCGCGAAACAACCAAAACAACGTCGAAAACCGCGAAACAACGATTTTCCCATGTAAAATCAAATAAAACCAAAATGATTACAAACAAACAACATTTCATTAAGCAGTTATTCAAAGCCTTAGGTGAAGAAAAATATATAGTGCTAAAACATTTAGACGAAAAAATGGAAGATGATTCTAGCGCAGATTTAGACCTCCTCATCCAAGAGAAAGACCGTAGTGCCATCGTAACCTTTACAAGCGAAAATGAGGTAGTCGAACGATGGATAAGGAAGGATACGTCCTCGATGACACAGCTTTTCATCCATTTTAAAGATAACAGTTTTTTGCAATTAGATTTATTGTTAAAACTAGTCCGTGTAGAATTGGAGTACCTTGATTTGGAAACCGTTTTTGCTGATAGGATAAAAAACGAAAGTGGCTTTTACACCTATTCCCTTTCCTTATTGTTCGAACACGTCGCCTTGTTTAATGTGTTGAATTACAGTGGTATTCCTAGGAAGTACATAGCGCATTTTTTAGCTTTTCCCAAGGAGAAACAAGAAGCGCTCCTAGAGCATTTTAACCATAAATATCATACAGCGGTGAAGACAATTGCCGAATTGGAGCATTATCGACCTTCGCTACATGAACAATTGATTCAAAATTTGAAAACAAAACCGCATAACGCTTGGCATAAGCGCATTAAGCATTATGCTGAATATTTTTATGATAAACTAAGCGGAGTTTTTCAAGTCGGCGGGCGGATTATCACCTTTAGTGGTGTGGATGGAGCGGGGAAAAGTACAATGATTGAGTTGACGAAAGAGATCTTGTCGAATAAATACCGAAAAAAAGTAGTGGTTTTACGACATCGGCCTTCCGTATTGCCCATTATCAGTGCTTGGCGCTATGGTAAAAAGAAGGCTGAACAACGTGCTACTGAAACCTTGCCACATAGTGGAAATAATAAAGGGGGAATTGGTTCCTTGATGCGTTTTTTCTACTACTATTTAGATTATCTATTTGGCCAATTTTATGTTTACACTAAATATTTAATGAAAGGATACATAGTGTTGTATGATCGGTATTATTTTGATTTTATTATTGATGGAAAACGCTCAAATTTACAAATTCCAAGTGGTTTGAGTAAAGCCTTATACCGATTTGTACAAAAACCTGCCCTAAACTTTTTTCTATATGCAGATGTCGGAATTATTCGAGCCCGAAAGAAGGAATTGCCTGCAAAAACCATTGTTAAAATGACGAATAAGTATAGAACTCTTTTTGATGAATTGAACCGTAGCTCCCCCGAAACAACTCGCTACCTTAGCATTGAAAACATTCAAAAAGAACAAACTTTGAAGACCATTTTACATCATTGCAAAAAAGTGATTTAGTTATGTTGCGAACTATCATTAACCGTATAATTCAGCGTAAAAATCCTCATTTTAATTTAGATAAATCCATCACCAGTCGCGTATTATTGCAACTTATGTTTACAAAAGGGATGGCGTGGATGAGGAGTTGGAAATTGCTGTTTGCTCTACGCATACCAAAGCTACTTTTCCTAGGAAGAAATGTCCGATTTTTTAACCTTTCGAACATGCAATTTGGCAAATGGGTACAACTTGAAGAACAAGTATACCTCAGCGCCTTAAGCAAGGAACCATTGGTGATTGGTTCAAATGTTCGCATCGGCGCTTACAGTCGTTTGATTGTTTCCACTAGCTTCGATAATCCAGGAAAAGGAATACGAATTGGGAATAATGTTGGGCTAGGGGAATTTGCTTACTTGGGTGGAGCTGGCGGCTTAGAGATTGGAAATGACTGTATTATTGGTCAATACCTCAGTTGTCATCCAGAAAATCATAATTACGATGACCCCACGCAGATCATTCGATTACAAGGTGTTACAAGAAAAGGAATTAAGATTGGCGAAAATTGTTGGATAGGTTCCAAGGTGACGATTCTTGATGGTGTAGAGGTAGGCGCGAATTGTGTCATTGCTGCTGGAGCTGTCGTCACCAAGTCCATGCCTCCAAATTCGATTATCGGCGGAGTCCCTGCAAGAGTGCTAAAATCCGTAGGCGTCAGCAAGCAGCAATCAAAGGTAAGGGCGCAAGCACTTCTATAAAGAAGCGAGAATTTATTTAGGAATTACGAATCCATGCTGTTTTGTTAAGGAAGTTGGGTCGTGTTACGCCCATTTCGTCCTTATATGCTCTTAAAAAGGTCGCAGACCTCCTTACATGCCCTTTCTCGTCATTTTCATTACGTCAAAAACTTATATTTCTTATGTGTCTTATGTGTTTCATGATCGCCGTAACGGCAACTCGTGACTCCTAACTGAACGACATTTAATTACGAATTAGGAGTTGCTCTCATGGCGATTTTCTGCCTAAATGCTAGTGGAAATTAAGATTTTATAGAGGGTACGAAGTATGACAAACTCCGCAGGAACATTACCCCATGATTCCTTTTAAACACCAAACAACATGAAAAAAATCCTTATAACTGCTTATGCTGTAAATCCTTACAAAGGTTCGGAAGATGGAACAGGTTGGAACATCATTTGGCAATTAGCCAAGTATAACAAAGTCGTAGCAGTTACTAGAAAAAACAATAGAGAAGCGATAGAAAACTATACAAGTGAACATCCTTTTGCTCATCAGGAAAACCTAAGCTTTGCGTACTACGATTTGCCTTATTGGATGCGGTTTTGGAAGCGAAAATCAAGAGGTGCATTACTCTATTTTTATTTGTGGCAATTCTTTATGCCTTTGTTTATCAAGCTAAAAGGAATAAAATTTGATTTAGCGCACGGCTTGAATTTTCATGCAGATTGGGCGCCTTGTTTTTTATGGATTTTAGGAAAACCCTTCGTTTGGGGGCCAGTCGGTCATCATCCTAAAATTCCAGCAAACTACCTTGAAAAGAACGGTGGTTTTCTAGTTTATCTTAAGGATCGATTGAAGTGGGGCGTCAAATTAGCGGCTACACATTTTGATCCTTTTCTACGCATGACGGTTTACAAAGCCGATTACATTATGGCGATAAATTCAGGAGCTGGAAAAATTTTGCGCTTGAAGAAAAAAGCTTGGGAAGTGATTCCAGCAGTAGGCGCCAATCCCCCACCAAGCCAAGAAAAGGGTAGGAGCAAAGGCCTGAGAGTTTTGAGTGTGGGCAGATTTGTTCCTTTGAAAGGATTTGACTTGACGCTCCTAGCCTTTGCCCAATATTTTCAAAGTTTAGGAGTAGAAGAAAAGAAGAACACAAGCTTGACCCTCATCGGAAAAGGACCAGAGAGAGAGAAATTGGAACGTTTAATCAAAGAACATGAATTAGAGGGCTTTGTGAAGATAATCAACTGGTTGCCCCAATCAGAAATTTTTGAAGCCTATCGAAAAGCCGATATTTTTCTCTTTCCTTCACACGAAGGCGCTGGCATGGTGATTCCAGAAGCCCTGTCCTATCATTTACCTGTTATCTGCTTGGATAATATTGGTCCAGGAGAGTTGATGGATAAGCATTCAGGCATCAAAATACCGTACACGACCTACGAAAAAACTCTTAGCCACCTAGCTAATGCCCTTCATAAACTTTCTAGGGATTCTAGCGTTTTAAAACAGTATTCACTAGGTGCCAAAAATCGCTTTGAAACTCATCTAACATGGGATATTAAAGGCGAAAAGATAAATCAAATCTACAAGGAAGTGCTCGATAAAAATGTATATCAATAGCACTCCTAAGGAAAAATTTTAGAGGAGTCTTGCCCAAAATGTTTACCATAACACCCAAAATATCAAATACCTATGAAAAAAGTAGTTGCCATCCATTTACTCAATGATTACAGCGGAAGCCCATTGATTTTAGCAACAGTACTTAAGGGATTTCGAGAAAACAATATTCCTGTAGACTTGTGTACAAGCAAGGAAGGCAGCGGTTTTCTGTCTAATTTAGACGTTAATTATCAACCTCTTTCTTATCAGTGGCATCCGAATAAATATAGACGTCTACTAAACTTTCTTGTTTTTCAAGTCATCCTGTTTTTCAAACTCCTTAGCTATAGAAAAGAAGATGTTGTGATTTATATCAATACTTTACTTCCTTTTGGCGCGGCTCTTGCAGGAAAATTGATGGGGAAACGAGTGGTCTATCATTTTCACGAAACCTCCATAAAACCAGCCTTATTAAAACGGTTTCTAAAGATGGTTGCGAATAAAACAGCTCAGGAAATTATCTATGTATCTAAATTTTTGCACGAAAAAGAAGGGTTGAAACAAGTAAAAGCGCGGATTGTTCCCAATTCCCTATCCCCAACCTTTCTTGCCGATGCCTCGAAATATCTAGGAAAAGCCAAAGACCCTCAAATCCGTTTTGTCGTCTTAATGCTTTGTTCTTTAAAAGAATACAAAGGTGTTCTAGAGTTTTTGCAAATCGCTAGAGCTATGAGAGACATCGAATTTGAACTCGTCCTCAATGCCAACGAAGCGGCTATAGAAGAATTTTTCGAAGGCTACGAAAAAAGTGATAATTTAACCATCTTCCCTGTACAAACGAATGTTCATCTATTTTATAAACACGCTAACCTAGTCCTAAATCTTTCTCGTCCTGACGAATGGGTAGAAACCTTCGGGATGACTTTGTTGGAAGCGATGCACTACAGCATTCCGGCTATTGCACCCCCCGTTGGTGGCCCCGCAGAGTTAATTGAAGACGGCGTCAATGGCTATCAAATCGATGCTAGGCAATGGGAACTTGTTGTTGACAAAATCAATACTTTGCTCAAAAATCCTACTTTATACCAGCAACTTTGCCAAAATGCTAAAGCTAAAGCGAGTTTGTACACGCATAAAAATATGATAAAACAGGTGTTGGAAGTTGTAAGCTGAGATTGTGAGTGAGCGTGAGATTGAGATTGTGTGTGTGAACCTTAACCCTGAAACCTGTAGGGGCAAACCCTTGTGGTTGCCCTCTGAACTATTAGGAACAACATGTCGGCTGAAGCCAACGTTACGTTGCCCTCTGAATACCTAATTTTTTATTCTGTTGTGATGAAGTTGGGATTGAGAAGTAACTATTAGGAACAACATGTCGGCTAAAGCCAACGTTACGTTAAATCTCTAACCAAAGTCATTTTTTTGAACAACCTTTGCTGTGGAACCCTTTTTTATTTTTTGATAGTCTCTAAAGGGAAAAAATTAATGTATATTTGCTGCGTTCTATGAAAATAGCAAGTATTACCCGATTTATGAAGCAACATACGATTCAAAGCGCGGTCACTTTACGTGGCATTGGTTTACATACAGGAAAGAATGTGACGCTCACCTTTCAACCTGCTCCTATCAATCATGGCTTTAAGTTTAAGCGGATTGATTTAGAGGATCAGCCGGTCATTAATGCTGATGCTGATTCGGTGATTTCTACCCAACGAGGTACAACACTTCGTAGAGGAGATGCGCAGGTGAGTACCGTAGAACATGCCTTGGCCGCCTTGGTCGGTATGAACTTGGATAATGTATTGATAGAAATCGATGGCCCTGAAATTCCGATTATGGATGGTAGTGCTGCCCCCTTTGTAGCAAAACTGTCGAAAGCTGGAGTCGTTGCCCAAGAAGCTGATCGAGAATATCTAGAGATTGAAGAACCTGTATCTTATGTAGATGAACTAACAGGAACCGAGCTATTGGTTTTGCCTGCGGATGAATTTCAAATCACGACGATGATTGATTTCAATTCGGAAGTACTTGGCCAGCAATATGCTTCTTTGGAATCTATTGAAGAATTTCCTGAAAAAATAGCGCCTTGTCGTACCTTCGTCTTCCTTCATGAGCTGGAGCAATTACTCAACCAAAATTTGATAAAAGGAGGAGATTTAGACAATGCCATCGTGATCGTGGATCGAATCATGGAGCAAGATGAATTGGATCGTTTAGCCAAAAAGTTGAACAAACCAAGCGTAAAAGTAGAGCAAGAAGGTATTTTGAATACGGTAGATTTGCATTTCTCGAATGAGCCTGCTCGACATAAACTACTAGACGTAATAGGAGATATGGCGCTTGTCGGTAAACGAATACGTGGGAAAATTGTAGCTACAAAACCTGGCCACACGTCGAATGTACAACTGGCTAAAAAACTAAAAAAACTTTATCGTAAGCAAAGGAAACTAAGGGGAAAACCGAAGTATGATCCTACCTTACCACCTATCTATGATTTGATGGGGATTCAAACGCTGCTCCCGCATCGTTATCCTTTTCTCCTAGTAGATAAAATCATCGAACTGTCCGAAAATCACGTTGTTGGAATAAAAAATGTTACCTTTAACGAACATTTTTTTCAAGGGCACTTTCCCGGCAATCCTGTCATGCCTGGGGTATTGCAAATTGAAGCGCTAGCACAAACTGGCGGTATTCTTGCACTAAATACCGTGGAAGACCCTAAAGAATGGGATACCTATTTTATAAAAATTGATTACGCGAAATTCAAGCAAAAAGTAGTTCCTGGAGATACCTTAATCCTAAAAATGGAATTGCTCAGCCCTATCCGTAGGGGCTTGTGTCATATGCAAGGCACAGCTTATGTTGGTGATACCATCGCAACGGAAGGAGAATTTATGGCGCAAATCGTCAAGAAAAGCTAAATGAAAAACCCGCTATCGTTTATTCATCCTGATGCTAAGATTGCCGAGGGGGTGCATATCGAACCTTTCGTACATATCCATGCTGATGTTGAAATTGGAGAAGGTACGTGGATTGGTTCGCATGTTTCTATTATGGATGGTGCGAGGATAGGGAAAAATTGCAAAATTTTCCCTGGTGCTATTGTGGCTAGTATCCCTCAAGACTTGAAATTCAAAGGAGAACGTACTTTTCTTAGGGTTGGTGATAATGTCATTATTCGTGAATATTGCACCGTCAACAAAGGAACTCAAGCGAGTGGAGAAACTGTAGTCGGTGATAATTCCTTGCTGATGGCTTATGTTCATGTAGCCCACGATTGTAAGATTGGGAAAAATTGTATCCTTGCTAATAACGTTAACTTAGCAGGGCATATCGAAATTGGCGATTTTGCGATCTTAGGTGGCTTAACCGCTGTGCATCAATTCGTAAAAATCGGCGCGCATTCTATGATTGTCTGTGGTTCTTTAGTCAGAAAAGATAT
>JAHDHB010000559.1 GCA_020631545.1 Saprospiraceae bacterium
AACCATTCGCCTTTTCTACCTCTCCCCTACTTTCAAGCGTAGTAGAAAAAGTCTACTTGCACTGCTCATTTGTTTTACTTCATTTTATGTTGATGCAGAACCTATTGAGTTCGAATCTAAAATATCGGATGTGGTAGTCTATCGTACTGGTGTGCGCATTACGCGAGATGCTCGAATAAATGTTCCTGCTGGACAATCGGAAATTCTATTTTCTAACCTGACGACGCAAATAAACACGCATAGCTTACAAGTACAAGTGCCTGTAGGCATTGATTTAGTGGCAATGCAGTATAAAACAGATTTTCTAAAGAATATAGAATTGCCTGATAATGTGAAGAAAATCAATGAGGAAATGGCGGTATTAAATCTAGAACGAGATTGGAATAATAAAGAACTGGCCGTTTATACTAAGGAGGAACAGCTTATTACGGTCGATAAACAATTTAAATTGAGTTCTTTTGAAGAAGGATTATCGGTACAAGACTTAAAAGATTATACGGCTTATTATCGCGAGCGTTCTTTAGCAATTAAGAAGAAAATCTTTGATTTAACGAATAAAAACAGCAAATTACAAGGAAAAATCAATACGCTGCAAAGTGAATTGAATGAAATTAATGCCCAAAAAAATCTAAAAACGGGTGAAGTTAAGTTTATTGTACAATCCGCGAATCCTCGTCAAATTGATGTTTCGTTTTCCTACATTTCTAACCAAGCAGGTTGGACACCGATTTATGACTTGAAAGCCAAAGATATTCAGTCTCCTATGCTGCTAAATCTTAAAGCCAATGTCTACCAAAATACAGGCATCAACTGGGAAAATATAAAGATGTCCATTTCAACGGGAAATCCCTTGGTAGGCAATGAGCGCCCTATTTTGAGACCGCAGTACATTACTTTTGTTACCAATACTAGGGCTATAATGCCTACTGCTTCCACTTCTAATATCGCTTATGAAATGATAGAACAAGAAAAGGCTAGTGATGGTTTTTATGATGCAAAAAAGCCGCTACCTCCTGTCACCATCTCAGATACGGAAATAACTAGGGAATACGTCATTACGCAACGCCAAACGGTTCCTAGCTCAGGTTTGAAGCGCTTGGTTCAATTGCAAAAATATGATATTCATGCGAAATACAGCTACCACAGTGTACCTAAGCTAGATGGTGGTGTGTTTCTCCTAGCACAGGTTCCGAATTGGGGACAATACAACCTATTGCCTGGCACAGCCAATATCTTTTTCCAAAACACCTATATCGGTCAGTCCGCGATTAACAGCAATGTTACGTCGGAAAATATTTTACTCTCTTTAGGTAGAGATGAATCCATAAAAATTCAGCGAGAGCGCACCAATTACCTAGCAGAATCCAAGTTTTTGGGTGCTAATGAGATCAAAAACATTGAATATACCATCACCGTAAAAAACACTAAATCCAAGAAGATTAGCATCGAAATCCTAGATCAAATTCCGATTTCTCAACATGAGGATATTAAAATTGAACTGCTAAAATCAAGCAATGCTAAATTTAACGCGGAAACTGGTGGCTTAAAATGGGAGTTCGACTTGCAGCCTGGAGCTAGTAAAAAACTGGTGTTCAAGTACACACAGAAATTTCCTAAAAATAAGCCTGTTGTGGTTCGGTAAGCTATATTAGTAGAGGGTAGAAAGTAGAGAGAAGAGGGACGACGAAAATAGCGTAATTTTCCTATGGAAAAATTTCGCCCTCTACTTTCTACCTTCTACCGCCTTCATTATACCATAGAATTGCTTTAGCTTCTTCTCGCTTAATAAAATCGTTTTTGCCGCCATTATATTCATTTCCATCCTTCCAGTTAATCGCACTTAGTTCTTTTTTTAGTGCCTCATAGTCAGCTCTTACACTAGGGTGCGTTCTTAGGTAATCTCTGAAAGCGATGTGGCGTATCCATTCTGAAGTACCAAATTCCCAAATGTGAATGTGTGTTAGTTTGTGGTGGTGAATTTCATCACTTGGCGTTATATCTCCTTCCTTATATATGTTTTGAAACTTGCGAATAGCTGATTTATCTTTTAAGCCCACAAAGTATCGTCTTTCCGGCATGACGGCGTTATATGTTTCGTAGTAGATGAAATGATTATTTAGCATGGGACTAACCGTCTTATCTAAATCCGCAGATGTTTTAAGGCCTACTAGGATGTCTATAATCGGTTTTGCCGCAAGATGGGGTACAGAAGTACTTCCAACGTGCTCTATTATAGGATTGAAATCCTTAAGAATCGTTTCCAATTCAGCCTTCAGTTGCTCGAACTGAATAGGCCAATTAGGATTATAAGCTTCGATAGTAATTT
Organism: Saprospiraceae bacterium; assembly: GCA_020631545.1. GTDB lineage: Bacteria > Bacteroidota > Bacteroidia > Chitinophagales > Saprospiraceae > JAHDHB01. The sequence continues at coordinate 2,327 of JAHDHB010000559.1, forward strand.
TCATACTTACTTTTTTGAGATTAACCGTTTAAAAAAAGTCCAGATTCCAAAAACCTCTTCGTTTACTTTTTTCTGACTTGCACTACTCCCTTTTTTTTCCTCTAGCTTAACAAATTCAGCCGTTTTTGCATTAAGTGTTTCCTTTACCTTGCGTTCTAAATCAAAGCCTATATTCGAAAAAATAGAATTAATCCTATCTTCGTATGCTGATTTATCTAAATTTTTCAAGGAATCAAATGCGCTATTTAGCCTATAGGATGCCACCATTTTAAACCAATCAAAAAACTCTAATTGTAGGCTATCCCAACGTTCATGGTAAAGCTTGTCCCATCGTATCGTCATTTCCTCGTATAGCTTCTTCCATTCTTCTACGGATAAGGGGCGGTGTTCAATTGTATATTCTTTACAAGCTATTTCATTTTCTGGTACCCAAAAAGCACCTAAATCTGCTGCTTCCTCCCAGAAAATGAACTGATTCTCCTCAACATTAACAAATAGAGTTACCTTTGGATGTGCTTTATATTCATCTAGCACATACCTAATACCTCCTTCATCAAATAGATGCAAGGTTACATTTACATAACCAAAATCCGTAAAAATGGTCGTTTCAGGCGGTGATTTCTTAAAATCCCGCTGCGTTGTATAGCTCTGAACCTTTTTAAAATAGAGTTTTAGAACATCTCCATCCAACTTCCAATCTAAAAGATTCACTTTCAGCACGTCTTTACCAAAATACAGCATATCTATTCTTGATTTTTTGCCTTCTCTATTATTTGAAAAGATACTTTAACAAAGTACAATCCACAATACCTAGTGGTTCTGCTTAGAAGTAATGGATAGTTTAGGCGTAGTAATTTTTGGGTTAGACAAGGGGCGAAGATGGAAGTTAGCCGTAGCTACCTGATGACCGATGAGCAACGCAATAGAACGGAAAAATAACAAGCTTAAACTGTCTAGGACTTCTGAACAAAGCCACTAGTGTTTAGCTTAAGTCTCTTATAGAAGGCCATAGACCAACTTATAAGTCTTTTGCGTCTAGTATATCACGGTATCCTTATATCTTCTTATAAACCTTATATGGTTAAAAAAACGGCAAATTCACACTTCATTTTATGCACCAAAAACGCAGAAGTTGATGCCCAAAGACCTATTCTAGTCAATAAAAAACGCTTTATTCACCCACAACCAACCGCTCTACAACAACCTGACTATCAACCTTAACCCTCACAAAATAAATTCCTCCTGTAAAATCCCCTAATTCTAAAATCTGCTCCGTATTCTTAACTTTTAGGATTTCATTTGACCACAATACTTGTCCTAGGATATTAAGCAATTGAATTTCTATATCAACCGATTTAGTGAACGCCAATTCCAAACGTGCCGTTGCTTGCGCCGGATTAGGATATAGACTTATTTTAGCTAATTCTTGGATATCCTGAATACCTACTAAATAAGGTAATACTTCATCACATGCTATAGATGTACAGTTATTGGCATCAGTCGTTGTTACACAATAAAAACCTGGAGATAAACCATTTAGTACGGATGAAGTAGCACCATTACTCCACAAAAAAGTAAAAGGAGCCGTTCCCCCACTAGCAACAGTGGACAGGCTTCCATCATCTCCTTGAGCAGTTTCAGGAGTGACAGTTAACGTAGTTAAAAGTGCTGTAGGTTCTGTTAGTGAAAGCGAAATAGCATCGATACATCCTAAAGCATCCGTTATTGTGGCGGTATAATTCCCTACGGTAAGATTTCCTAATGCTGGCGTAGTAGCGCCTGTATTCCAACTGTAATTGTAAGGAGGTAAGCCACCCGTAGTTTCAAGGTTGATAGTTCCATCATTTCCTCCAAAACAGCTTACATTACTAGCAGAAAGTACCGTAGAAGATAAAACATCGGGTTCCGTAATCGTAATCGTATCAATAGCCAAACAAGTATTTGCATCCGTTGCTGTTACCGTATAAACACCCGCTGCTAAACCTGTTGCAGTCGCCGTCGTTTGGCCAT
>JAHDHB010000560.1 GCA_020631545.1 Saprospiraceae bacterium
TACCACATTTTACCTGCTCATTTCCAGCCAGATTAAGATTCTCATTTTTATGCTCAATCACAACAGGAATACCATTCTGAATTTCACCGTAGTTTCCAATGTACTTGGTGTCATACCACTCTTGCCATACCAGAGTATCGAATACTCCAAAAACAAACTTTGTTCTAAAGTTTTTAGATGTGAATGTAAGCAGTCTTTCGCCGTTTGAATGAGGTACCCACCTAAGGTAAGTTCCTCGTACTTTATTTTTAAAGTAGAAACCACCATCGGTTGCTTTTTCCACGTAAAACTCTTCATGAGCAGTTACGTCGTGCAATCGTTTGGTAACAAAAGAAGGATAATTTGGATTTACAGAAGACAATATTCTTTCGACTCTATTATCATCATAATGGTGGTGAGCCAGTTTACCAGATATCGAGATGGTAAAAGTATCCTTATTTGCTCCACGAGGAATTCTTCTAAATAGAAAAGAATTTTCTTTGTTGGCAGAGGTGTTCTTGATTTTAACGTTGCTATGACAATATAACCGGTTATTACTCCCAGCATACGCTACCATACCAATAAAAGATTCATCATTACCTCCATATATATCACTTACAATCAGGCTTTTTCGAAAGACAAGAGGAAGTCTATAGAATGGTTCTGCATAGTCGTAATCTGGTGCTTCTATGCCGATGTCGTAGTCGTCTTGATTTGTAGTAAGATTCCTTAAATCAGACTCCTCATCCTCATCCTCATCCTCAGGATCAGTTTCAGGATCATCATAACCGTTGTCCCATCCGTATGGATTAATAGCTCTTATTTGGTATTCACGAACATCATCGTTACTCGAAGGATCTTCGCCACCAAAAACGTTACGTCTCAGAGTCTCTTGTGTACACTCAAGAGCTTCTATAAAATCATACAATGCACGATTAAATTCCATTAAATTTTCATTATCTTCTTCGAAGTCATCTGAATATAATCTAAGGAGTTTAGCCGCAGCCAAGATGAATGTTGTCATAAAAAATCCTAAAACGGCATTAATCAATACAATTGCAAAGCGAGGATGCCCCCCAACATTATTTGCAATTTCGTAAAACATTGGGTTCTCAGGTGCCCTATTTCGTCCATGCACTTGACTAAAATTATAAAAAAGCGCATTAACCTCACCTTGAAAATCTGTAAATCCATTTCGCTCTCGAAAATTTGTTAGCCTACGTTGCTCTGCGGGACTCAAAAGCCCCCATCTATTGGAGATTGTGTTAAACTCGGTTCTTGCTTTAAAGAGGTATTCATCGTTGTGATGTGGCTCACCGTTCGAACCACGCCGTTCCGACCTGCTCGTACTAAAATCACCCGAAAATAAACGTTGGAATGCCCCACCTGAAATGTTTTTCCTATAACTGGCTTGATATAAATTGCTTGCAGTTGTGGTTCCTCCTGCGTATTGCCCCCCTAAAGGGCCATTTACATCAATTTCTATTGTACCTACTGTTTCATTTTCACCAAAATTGAGCAGCTTATGCGCATCTACAATTCGCTTGTTTGTAAGTTGTGAAGTTTTCTCTGTGTAGGCATGATCACTATATGAATCATGTTCATTTACAGAGTATACTGTTGTTAAAATTGAGTCCATAATTAAATAAAAATGAGTTTTGTTGCTAGTTTCCATCAGGTCAGTAGCCAACGAAGAGTAACAACTCTCTTATAGCAAAAACTAGATAAAAAATCATAGCACACCTACTTGTCGGCACAATACTCGGAGAGCGAATTGAAGTCTTTCCTGTATTAGTGCTTATTCGTAAGGGTTCCCTAAGTTGAAAATAATTTTAGTTATTGGCTGTAATGCTTTTATGATGAAGTCCATTTTTAGATGAAGAACCTTATCATGATGCGATTCATTAATAATAACGACGATTTATAAAATCAGTTCACTTTGTTTTGTTTTTTTGTTGAAATTATTTGAATTCAATGTAAAGGTTGAAAAAGTCATTATGCTAAGCAAGTGTTTGTACTTAATGAGTGTACATCATTTTTTGCGAAAAAAAATACTTTTGCCACTTTTTTAGCTTTGGGGAGGTACTTTACAGAGATAAAGGCCATTTCTATTCGAGGGCTTTTATCATGTTGCTGTTCTCTTATACTAACGATGATTTGCAAAATTTAGTTCGCCCTATTATGTTTTTTTTTAACTTTTTTTGTTTTCAAGTTAATTGACTTAAATTTCAGGAACACTAAAATCAACACGTATCCCTTAACAATAAACGATTCAATTAAAAATACGGTTTTCCTCACAAAAACCATTACTGTTAAACTCCTTTATGTTTTTATTAACAAAATGTTTTAACATTTTAAGAAACCTAGTGATTTTTTTGTTAGTGAAGGGGGAAAAACGCTGTTAGCTACCTGATCGATGTACAACACAGAATAATGGAAAAATAACAAGTTTAAGCAGTCTAAAACTTATCACTAGCTTCTTCAAAACAATGTCTTTAATTCATTATTCTACAAAAATTATTTCCTATCTTAGAAATGGAAAACTGTATGCATGATTTATGGCCAAGGTCTATGATTTTTCGACGCTATCGCTTGAAAAGACACGTTGACAAAGGACATAGGACAAAAGGCAATCTGCGATGCCTATCGCCATTTTTTTTGTTCCAAAAATTATCGTGAAAAGTCTCTGGATATTTATCGATCAAGTGACTAAGGACTTTTCAATTGCGTTGAACAAACACTTTTATCTGCGGTTTTACCGCCATTATATCACACAGTTACCCAGCCTTCGAGCTGGACAAATCAATACCTATGAAAAGTATTAAAATTAAATTCCAACTATTCACTTTTTTATCTTTATTAATTGCAGGCGTGTCATTTAACCCAACTTTGGGTATGGCAGCAACATCTGAATCTCTTAGTTTTTGCAAGCCAGATGGTGGTACTCTCGTTATGCATGACACTGTCTTACGAGTAGCAACAGATGGGCCTCAAGAAACTATTTCGAAAGTCGAGTTGATCGATGTCAGTGGTGCTGGACGCACACCAATTGTACGTGAAGTCAAAAACAAACGAGTTTATGTTATGAATTTGCGGCAACTTCCTGCTGGACAATACAATGTTGTTATCACGACAAGTGAAGGTCCCTTTACGGAGTCCGTTGTCCGATAGTTCTATTTTCAGGCTGTCTCTTCAGTAGGTTTACTTTGGAGACAGCTTCACTATTTCCTAGATTTGAACTTCGTTGGTCAGTCCCTCCAAACTAGAAACAAGGCGCTCTAAACGCCTAATACCTTAGTAACTAAGCAGTGAACTCTTGCCAAAATTTGGCAAAACTTTGTAGCTTATTATAACGAACCAAGAGGTTGAAACCCCTTGCTATAGAAGGCTACCGCCTTCTCTAGCGAACATCACGAACACCAGATGCCTTCCTTAAAGCATTTGTAAACGTCTTTATACCCTCTACTCCCGAAAACTATCGCGGACTACATGGTAGTGGCTTCGACACCTTAGGTTCTACTAAAGCAACTGAGGGCATTCTCAAACTCTGGTTGTAACAAGAAAAAAAGGCCAGCCAGAATCCTCAAAATGCATAAACAAAACCGAATGCCGTACCTTTTCTTAAGAAAAAATAACGGGTAAGTATTGCTCCTAAGTAATTGATAGTCCATGCGCTGTATTTTTTTCGTTAGCCAAAGTGCAAAAAGGAAAAATAGTTCTAACTACCTGACCGATAAGCAACACTAACCAACAAAAAACTAGTGAAGCTTATTCCCAAATAAGCTTCTATTTATCAATCTATTAAATTTGTGTCAAAATAAAATCTTGCATAAAAGCAAACTTTCAACGTTGTGTGTACATCAAGGGCCTATTAGTTTTGCTTGCTTCGCTACAAAAGTATGAGCAGTAACCATCCAGTTTTGTGGGAAGATGTAGTGGAAGGCAAAAATGGAAGGTTTTAGCTGGGGTAGTAGGCGTTTCTAAGACCTTCCATTTTTTGCAAACACACCTTCCTCTCCCACAAAACGGGAAGGTCACGGCCTCAAAAATTATCGTGAATTGCTATCACGCTGCGTTTCCACTTAAGCACAATTGAGGCCACTCTGAAAAGGCTCTTCTTCAAAATACGATGTAAGATACAAGAAGTACGATGTTTATTATTTACTAGCAAATAGCAATTTACGCCATGAGAACTCCATGCATCTTACATCATAAATCGTATTTTTTCTTATTTAAAGCTTCTGCCACAGCAAAGACGTAGCACGTTCAGCCATCCCACTAAGCAGCCGCCTCAAACGTACCACGTCGAGTTTTTT
>JAHDHB010000023.1:0-18470 GCA_020631545.1 Saprospiraceae bacterium
TAGTACGCTAGAGAAGGCGGTAGCCTTCGAGGCTCTATAGCAAGGGGTTTCAACCTCTTGATTCGTCTAATATCAGCTACATCATTACATCATATTTCATACATTATACATCGAAAATCCTCCCATGAAGCATACTAAACACGCCAAACTAAACCGCCCAAACTTAGGCCATTTTTGTAGAAATGAATGGGGAATTCTAGGCGCTCCTTGTGGTCGAATTCAAAAATTAGCCAATACCCTAGTAGAAGGATTAGCGGCAGATTTTAAGGTCGCTTATGTGGACGCTGATCATAAATCTGGAGAAGAAGAAGGAGAAAAGAATTTATTTTCCCTAGGCGCTTCCATGGAATACACCGATAAAATCACCCATCACCGCTTCGAAAGGGTAGGAGAGATGAATTTACATCAATATAGGCAATGGTTTAATAGTCAGGATGTTGTTTTGATAAATGGGAATCATTTCAAAGCAACATCGCAAATCGTCATCCTTGATCCGAAGAAAAAAGATTCCTTAAGAAGAAAATTGGATCGCCTGACGAATGTACAATTATTCCTTACCGTAGAGGAAGGGGAGGGCATCTACGATTTTTTGCAAGAACATTTACCCCATAGCAAGGAAATTCCAACCCTAGCGATTAGCCAAACCAAGGAAATTACGGCATTTCTGAGTGCGAAGCTGAAGGTAAACCAAGCGCCATTATATGGGCTAGTCCTAGCAGGAGGAAAGAGTCAACGCATGGGCAAAGACAAAGGAAGTCTTGACTATCACGGAAAACCACAACGCGAATTCCTAGTAGAATTATTAAATAAGAATTGTGGTAAGACCTTCATTTCTAGAAGAAAAGAACAAGTAACGGCATTTGACACACAAGCCCCTGTCGTAGAAGATAGTTTCCTTGGTTTAGGCCCTTTTGGCGCCATTTTATCCGCTTTTCGTCAAGAACCCGACGCGGCATGGTTAGTAGTAGCATGTGATCTCCCCTTCCTAGATGCGGAGGCAATAGAATACCTCATAAAAAATCGTAATACCTCTGCTCTTGCCACCGCTTTCCACAACCCAGCAACAGACTTCCCAGATCCTTTAGTGACAATTTGGGAACCAAGGAGTTATCCTGTTTTATTTCAGTACCTAGCCCAAGGCTATTCCTGCCCCAGAAAAGTATTGATCAACTCAAATACTCATGTTATAGACCTCCCAAAGGCAAATATTCTTGATAATGTAAATACTCCAGAGGAAATGGAGCAAGCCGTGAGAAAATTGAGTATGAAGGGTTGAGCATCTTTTTTTGTCAAAAAAATCTTATGTGAATCCTTACATCTCTTATAAGTCTTATGTGGTAAAAAACAAGCAAAAAGAGCAAAATTACTTACGAACCAATTTCTCAAACTCCTCCACCACATCACGTATCCCATTTTCAGGCAAATAAGCATAGCGCCCCTGCTTGTCTATGATATGATAAACCGGCAAGGAAGAAAGGTCATAAGTACGAATAATATCCTCCCCCGTAGCATGTAAATTAACGCCCGGCATTTCGATACGCTCCATAGTAGAACGCCAAACCTCGGCCTTCTTGTCGATAGAGATATTAATAAGTACAACCCCTGCATCTTGCAAGCGTTTGCGAATATATAGTGATTTTTGGAAACCACTCAAGCAAGGTTTACACCAAGTAGCCCAAAAGCTTAAGTAAACCACTTTACCCCGATAATCTTTGAGAGATACCATTTTTCCATTCGTATCGACCAGCGTAAAATTAGGCGCTTCGCCTTCCTCTGCGAATTCCAATTGATCGCCAAAAGTTTCTTCGAGTAGGCTGATATATTGTGGATAAGCAGCATTCGTTTCCTTGAATTTCTTGAAATGCCCTTGCGCCAAATCAAACTGTCCAAAACGAAAAGTATTATAGAGTAATTTCGTTTGAAGGAAAGCCCGAGATTTCCCCCTTAAGTTTTGTTCCATAAGCTCATAGAACGTAAATTCGACCCCTCGATCATCTCGCTTCGTCGTAAGACTCAAGTACTGCGTATAGATACAAAGAAATTTGCTAAAGGAAGGATGGGCAATCGACAAATCATTATGAATACGAACGCCTTCTAATAAATTATGCTTGGTTTTGCTCGCTTGAATCTGTTCAGGTAAAAGACTATAACGATTGACTAAATAATAAAATAATTCCTCAGCTGCTGCATCATACTCCACTTGAGTACCAAAATAAACCCGTTCTTGATTATCCAAAGAAAAACTATTGAGTAGATTTCGCTTAGCATTTTTCCGTTCTTTTACACTTTGGAGGTAGCTGTATTCGCTGCTACTTTGCGCCTCAGATACTAACTTTTCATCCATGTTTGCAAAGATATATTCTTGAGAAACAGATCGATCCGACATACCCGATGGATAACGCTCCTCCCAAGCCTTCAAGAGTTGGTTAGCCGCAGAAGAGTGCCCAGAAAAACGAATCGTAGGTAAGGGGTCATATCCTGAAAAAGAAATCTGTTGACGATCTCCAGGCTTTGCAAAAATCGGAATCAACTTTTGATTGTAGCGCAAGCTTATTACGGTAGGGGCTTCTAGTTCAAGAGAAAACTCACTTCTTCCTGCATTCAACCCAAACTGATAGCTGATTTCTTCATCCGTCAAATTATTCTGGGTTTTACTTACATAAATAACTTGCTCTACAGGAGAATCTATGTTTATGGTAAAATGTGCTTGCCCTGCATGAAGGCAAAAAGCATTGAATAGTAAAAGTAAAATGCCGAAGTGTCTTATCTTTTTCATAACTACATCCAAAGTTTGTACGTGCAAAGGTCTCATTTTAACCTGAATTAATAAAAGAATCATGCCATTCTATTTTGACCTCATAAATTATTTAAATTCCTAAAACAACACAAAGAGATTACACCTACTTAGGAGTCGTGATTTTAGTTGAAAACAAGCGCTCGTTCCTCCGATGGGGAAAATCATATAGTAACACACACAAATTGTAGAAATACATCTTCCAAATCAAAGGAGTTATCTTCATCCTATCTGTAAAGTAACCTAGAAACCTACATTTATAGCTTAACATGATACTAGGTGGCAAAATCATTGTATTAAATGAATTTAATCTGTATTTTTGCGTTGAAAATAGGTGTTTTGGCATGTTTATGCTTGATTCCTAGACGAACTTAAGGCAGAAGAAAAAGGGTGAAGTACGAGTTACGTGACAGGCTTATTTACCATTCTTTTTTGCAAAATAACTAATTTGCTGAATTTCGATGGATTGTCTTGTGAGAGAATTGTAGCTTTGCTATATTTTTAGTAACTTTGAATTAGCCAGTAATTTTTAAAGTGAATTGTATATACCACAAAATATTCCTCGGTTTTCTTCGTTTTATTTTTTTAAGATGACTAGAAAAAGGGATTTTCGGATTGGTATTTGTGGATCACTTGAGATTGAAGCACCTCTAATTGTGTGCATTTTAGCCAGTTTTGATTTTTGCTAACACCTAACTAACATAGATAAAGCCTCTCTTGCTGTAAGAGTAGGGCTAGGTATCTGTATTAGTTAAGTATATTTAGGTGTAGTTCAGCGTTTTAATATTCTACTCATGAAGAGTACTATTGTATTGAACGGTTTTGTGTTGGGCTTTCTGGTTTTAGGTTTGCAATCTTGTGGTGTAGAAAACCGCGAAGATGCTTCTAATACCGTACAGGTAGTCCAAGAAAATGGCTTCTCCTTCGATGAAAAGCACATCTTTGACATCAAGCAAGTCAAGGAGGTGCTCGCCTATGCCAATCAAACAAGAATAGATGCTGGAAAACAGTTCTTTCATGATGCAGAAGCATTAATGAAAAAACATAAAGCGAATCAAAGTTTAGTCCTTTATTCAAAATCTATCGTCGCTCATCCTAGTCCAGAAGCTTATTTTGGCCTAGGAAATGCAAATTTAGAATTGGGTGAATATGAAGACGCTATTGATGCTTATCATATGGCGGAATGGCTTGATTATGAACCCATGTCGCATATTTATTATAATTTGGCTTCTGCCTATTCCAATGATTATACGGACTTGGACGGTATGAATCGTTCGGTGAAATACTTGAAACTAGCCTTAGAAAGTGGTTATGATGATCGTCAGCATTTCATGACCAATAATAAGCTAAAGGATTATCGGTACAGCGAAGAATATCTAGACCTGTTTCTAAAGTATTTTTCGAATAAAGATAATGTACAGCGAAATCAAGCCTTATTCGAAGTCTTTGTTAATTTATTCCCTAGGCACGAACTACCTTTTGAAATTGGGGTAGGGGATATGAATCGAGAGGTAGAAGAAGACCGACTACTCGTTTCCAAACGATTTTATACCTTTGTGAATCAACGTGCAGATAAATTTATTCAAGTTTCTACTACGACTAAAGTTTTCTACCACATTTTAGTAGAAGAAACGGACAATTACATCGCTGTAATTTACGAACGAGAACCCAAGGGGACTAAACATTCCAATTCAAATAGAAAACGCTCTTCTTACGACATTGCTACCTTCAATAAATCTGGGAAATTAATTGATCGTTTACGATTTGCAGATTGCATCAACCCTTCCTACTTCTTGGAAGGAAGAGTCAATGCAGATTATTCTATAGAAATTAGTCAATACAAAAATTATTGGAGTCAATCTCCAAAAACAGAAGAAGAAAGAGAAATCGAACACTCCCGCCTCATCCAGTCTAACTCCTTTGTCATCAACAACAACGGCAAATTCTCTACCATCGACCGCCCACTCCTCAGCGCACTTTAACCTTGTGAATTACGAGTTTGGAATTACGAATTAGGAGTGCTTACAGTGCGGCCTTATGCTTTAATCTATCCTAACGCAGCAAAGCTAGAACCAAGGAGCGTTTAGCTTAGGTGTCTTAAAAAGGTCGCAAGACCTCCTTATAAGTTTTTTGCGCCTAGTACGTCACGTTATGCTTATGTGTTCTTGAATTTCTTATATGGTGAAAAACAACGTCAAAACGATCACTTTCCCCGTCTAAAAAATCCATAAGTACTCTGCCCAATAAAATCTTTAGGAAATTTATCATCTCCAACAAAACCAATTTCCACCGTCCCACTATCCTCAGGGATGTAGTTCGTTTTGAAAATATAATCCCAAAGACTCAAGCTAATGCCGAAGTTTACCCCATACTTTCCTTCAGGTAAATGATAAGCATGGTGGTACAAGTGCATGACAGGATTATTGATAATATACTTAAGAGGGCCCCAAGTAATTTTAACATTGGCATGATTCAGATGGCCAATAGTAATCGCTAGAAAATGAACGATATAAGCCTGTTCAGGTTCAAAACCTCCTAGAATCATCACGCCGAAAGTCTTCAACGGTTTGTACAAAATATTTTCCATCCAGTGATAGCGAAGATGTGCTGCAAAACCCATTTCTTTTACACTATGATGCACCTTGTGAAAATTCCAGAAAAAGGAAAAACGATGAAGCAAGGTATGGGTGAACCATTGCAAAAAATCCAAGACAATGAAAAACACCAAGAGCTGCATCCACATCGGCCAGCCTGATGGATCGATAAGGGCTAGGCTTTTAGCCGTGATATTCATGTCCATAAACAGCACCTCCAAGACCTTATAAAATCCACTAATAGCGATGGCGAAAATGAAAAAATTGAAAAACATATAAAAACCATCTAACCAAAAATCTTGTCTGAAAATCGATTGATTTTTACGCCAAGGAAAGGCCATCTCTAGCCCCCAGACTAGGAGGGAAATGACAATCAGGCCCCAAAAAAAATTACTGTACCAAGGCACTTCAAAAATAATAGAACTCCATGTCCAGCTTACAGTTCCAGTTACAGCATTTAAAAACGCCTCTAAATATTTCTCCATGATTTATTGAATTTGCTTGATGACGGAATCTCGTTCGAATGGAAAATCGTCAAAGTAACTCCATTCACACCAAGAACCATCATAGTTTCGTACATTTTTATAACCCAACAATTGTGTTAGCACAAAAGTTGTATGCGCTGAGCGAACACCAGTATGACAATAGGCCACAATAGGATGGTCTTTTGATGCAGCAAGCCTACTGTATATACGTTCTAGTTCAGCTTTAGTTTTGAATTTTTGCGTACCCTCATAATCGACAGCCTCCACCCAATCTATATGACGACTTCGAGGTATTCGCCCGCCATAGCTAGCCCCATTTTTCTGTCGCTTACCAGAATATTCATCTCTTGTCCGTGTATCTAGGATGATCGTTTTTGCTTTAGGGGTAAGTAAAGCCATCATTTCTTTGCTAGAAACAGCGAAACGATTTGAAGCAGGATTAGGAAACCTAAATACAGAAGGGCGATAAGAGGTGGGAGCGTGGTGGACTTTCCCTCCATTGCTTTTCCAAGCTTTCAAACCACCGTTTAAAATCTTTACAGCTTCATAATCATATTGTTGCAGTACCCACCAAAAACGAGCGGCATCGCAAGAACCCTTATCATCATAAACAACGAGTAAATCTTCCTGTTTAATGCCCAATTTACTAAAAAGTGCTTCTAGACTATCCTTTTGAGCTATCATTCCTTTGTAAGGAAATGTATGACTTTCAATATCGCTACGCCAAATGTTTATAGCGCCCTCAAGATGCTCCTTATCGTAGGCTTTTGTTTTTCTAAAATCAATAACCTTTACCTGCTTATTGTGTATGATTTGTACCAATTCTTCTACTTCAATTAAATGCTTGGTACTAGCATAAGAAGAGGTTGTGGTTGGTACGGTAGAAGGCCAGTCATCCCGTTTTCTATCTTGCATCTGACAAGAAAAACAAAGTACCAAGAATAGCATAAAACTACTAATATTCCAGCTCATACCAAGCGGTATTTTTTTAGATTTTGCAAATGAAGCAGTACTGCAAAATTACGAAATATGAACTGACTGTTTCGACCTTGCTTGACTTTCCATCAAATTGTTAAGGTTTTTTATGCTTCGTACTTGATTTTGTCTAGCGTTTCAAGACCATTGTCAGCTTTTTTTAACCTATCAAGCCTCTAGAAACGCTACATAAAATCTAAAACTCAATTCTCAAAAATAAATTGGATAAATCTCTTTTTTCGTTTTCCCTTCCGCCTCAAATCCTCATTAGTTTTTTGTGAGTGATTTTAAAGACCCTAGTTCGTTTGTAACATTAAGTCACTAGATTTCCAAACAAACATCAAGCACAACAAGGTTTGATTGAGAAAATATTTGTTCGTTCTCGTGTGACAGGCAAATAAAATAGAGGTTTTTGGGTGTTTTTTTTTTCATTTTTTAAAAAAAAATGCCTACAAACACCTTGTTATTAAAAAAATCCGTAAAATAATTGCTATTATTGGTTACCTTTGTAATCGTAATGCGTCTATTTTTTATAGAGCCAGAGACGTAGTAGTATATGATGTTTTAGTATAGTATTGTGATGTTCACTGTTTTGTAGACGTCACATTAGCAGACTATTTGTATAATACCTAGTCGTTTCGTATTGAAAAACAAGGCGTATTATTGATTATCTGTAGAACTTTTATTTGTTAAGGCTTGTATAGGCTGGAAAAATAAAGAAGTTCTATTAGTGAGAATACCGCCATGCCAAAATATATCTAATCTATGCCGTTACAAGTGTCATGCTTGTAGCCTCGGCTCAGAAAGTCTACATCAAATAGATTTTATGGGCGAAGTCTATCCTTTAGGTTAGAGAAGAAGAGTCGACAAAACAGTATTGTACAAATCGATTGAAAGACTTTAGTTTCCTGATGAACGTAACAGCATCGGTTAAAAGTCCTTCTATACTACATTCTTTGCGATCTGCCAATAAAAGGTATATGATTTTGTTTTTTTGATTTCAACTATGTATAAAACTAGCTGGTAAGCAAATATCTAGATGATTTTTTTAAGAAAGTTTAGTTTTTGATCGAAAATGTGACGTGCTATTCGGTTGTAGAAGGAGAGCTCTAATAATATCAATTGTCTAGTTAATAGCTTTTTGTGCGTCCGATGTTTACTTAATTTGCTTCTTAATAGTGTTTTAAGAATCGTGATTGTTCGAAGTTGCTATTTAAAAATTTTAAAATAAAGATAGTTAAGGTTTTATGTTAATGGTTAGCCAGCCATATAACGAATGCATATTTAGACTAGCATTTGATTCTGAATACCTCTATCTTTCTTAACCCAATACTTAATCAAACCAAAATTGATTGACCGTGTGCCAACTAACTACTATTAAACCCCAAATGATCAGTGTATTGTATACCTTGATCACGTTGTTTTGCCTTATTAGCCCCGCTATGGCAAACAATCTTCCAGAAAATCAACAAAACTACTTTTTATCTAATGAAGGTCAGTGGGTTGATTCGTCTTTCGATTTTTTAGCAAAATTTGACAATGCTTATTGTGAGTACAGTAAGAATGGGTTAAATTATGTATTTAGAAAAACGGTAGATGATAAGCATTTTCTTAATCATGAACTACAAGTTTCTTTCCTCAAAGGAAATTCCAAAGTAGCCATTGAGCCAAGAGAAAAGCTACCGTATTTCGAAAATCACTACATTGGGAGTAGAAAGAAGAAAGTGGAAAAAATTCCTGCCTATGCCGAACTCGTCTATGGCGGAATCTATGATAATATTGATTGTGCATTTTATTTTTCGGAAGGAAAATTAAAGTATGATTTCATTTTGGCGTCGGATGCTTGTGTTGATGATATTCAGCTTGAATACAAGGGGGCAAAGAATATAGAGTTAGATGAGGAGGGAAATTTAATTGTTAGAACACCCCTAGGGCAAGTTCGAGAACTTAAACCTTATACTTTCCAAGAAATCAATGGGAAACGAGTAACCGTCCCATCTCGTTATAAATTAGATGGCGAAGTGCTTTCTTTTGAAGTAGGGAACTACGACTTTGAGTATCCCTTAGTTATCGATCCTGTTAGTTTGGTTTGGGCAACTTATTGGAGCAATTCAGTCGTTGATGTGTTCAACGATGTCACCACCGATAATCTTGGAAACAAATATGCCTGTGGTACCTCTTTTGTACCTGGTGAAGGCTACGAAGCTGTCGTGAGAAAATATGATCCTAACGGAACGCCTTTATGGACAACTTACCTCGGTGGTTCGGGGGCTGAAAACTACGACCCAACAGACTTGTATGATTATGGTAAAATTACAATCGATGTAAGTAATAATATCTACATCACAGGAAAAACCAATAGTCCAGATTTCTTTTTGATGAGTCCTTTTCAAGGAGCTTACCAAGGAAATTATGATGCCTTTGTTGCTAAGTTCGATGCCGCTGGAACCTTATTGAATAGTAGTTATTTAGGGGGAACAGATTCTGAAAATGAAAACGGAGGAGGAGGAATCGGTGTCGATAATGCTGGCTATATTTATATAGGAGGATCGACCGAAAGTTTCTTGTTCTTTAATCCTGCTACCGCTTTTCAGTTCAATAATGGAGGAAAGAACGACGCCTTTTTGGCGAGAATCCCGCCTACCTTCAATACCGTTTCAGGTACTTTCTGGGGAGATACCACCAACCAAGTGGTAAGAGATTTAGTCATCGATGTCAATAATAATGTCTGGGTTACGGGGACAACGGAGCAAAATACCATCACACTACCCGGGTTCCAATCCATTACTCTAGGCGATAGTGATGCCTTTGTTCTGAAAAGTAACAATGGTCTAAGTACTTTACTCTGGGCAAGTTACCTAGGAGGAGAAGACACCGAAGAAGGCTACGGAATCGCTACAGACGGCAGCGGTAATGTCGTGTGTACAGGTGTTACTTATAGCTCAGCTAATTTTCCTATCAATAACGCTTTCCAAACCTTTTATCAAGGAGGCCAAGAAGCTTATGTTACTAAAATCGGCCCTGGAGGTCAGCTCCTTTGGAGTACCTACCTAGGCGGACGATTCCAAGAAGTAGGCTACGACGTCACCGTCGATGACGCGAATAAAATTTATGTTACAGGTATTACAAGTAGTGATAACTTTCCTGTTCTTGAATCTGTTCAAGAAACGTACAATAAATTAAATTGTGAGCAAGACGGATTTATTTTCAAATTTAATGAAAATGGAACACGGGTTTGGGCTACCTATTATGGTGGTTTTCGCTATGATTGGCCTAAAGCGATTGCCGTTCACAATAACCAAGCTGTAACGATTGTTGGAAAAACTAAAAGTAAAGATTTACCTACTTCCGTAGGAGCAGATATGCCCAATCCTGTTGTTAGTACAGGAATTGACGCCTTTATTGGTACTTTCGAAATAGCCTGCCCTTCCGTTCCTATCATCATTCACTCTGTTGAAAACGCCATTTTCTATGATAATGCGGTATGTGATGGGGAAAATGGGCAAGATGATTACGCCTTCGAGCAAGATTCTTGCACCCTTACCTTATATGCGCCTCCTGGCTATACGAATTATAGTTGGTCTATTGATGGTACACCCATAGCAGGAGGTACAGACCAAGCATACTCCGTTCCTGATCCAGGATTTATGGATGTTATTTATGATGTAGATATCAACTCGGGGTTTGGTTGCAACGCTGTTTCGACCTCTATTCCAGACACCATCAGCAAAATCTTTCCTGCTTGTTACAATAATAATTTTGACCCCTCAGATTTGCCGCATATGGCAGACATTATTGAAGGGTATGATGATGTGATTTTATGCCCAGGCGATACCATTGATACCATCGTCAGTACCTATGGATTCTGTGGTGCAGAATTTCAATGGCAAAAAGATTTTACCGATATCCCTGGGGCAAATGGGAATACTTACAATGTTACCGAGCCGGGTTGTTATCGTGTAGCTGTCGTCAATTCCTTGACCGGCTGTCTCGTTTATTCCATCACCAAACGATACATTGACTTAGATAGCGTCTTTATTCAAAGTACGGATGCTTGTATTCAAGCAGATACCCTTGTCGGTTGTAATGGTATTTCTCTCCTACCTCGTATCCCAACTTGTTCGGGTTGTGATCAAGGAATTTCAGGTTTGACCTATAATTGGTTTAGAGACGGTGCGCTCGTATTCTCTAATACAGGGCTTAATCCTTTCTATTCTACTTCAGTAGCAGGAACCTATGAATTACAAATAACGGATGGGAATTGTACCATCTCTTCTCCGCCTGTAGAGCTTATTATACTGCCTACCGAAACACCACAATGGATAGCGCCAGCCATTGCACCCGTGTGTGTTTCAGAATTAGACAGTCTTGTACTTTCCATCACTCATCCCAATGCACTAGATAGTATCTTAGTTACCTTAGACTTACCTGATTCAGACACGTCCTTCTATGATACCACTTTTGTTCTACAACCTGTTGATATTACGGGCTGTGTTCGAATGAAAGTCGAAACGCAAGACGGTTGTGTGAGTTACTCCAGCTATATCGAATTGCACGATACCCTTGATGTAGAGATCTTTGCAAGCGATTTTTGTGCACCAACGCAGCTATTCACCACCTACACCACTTGTGAGGTCGATAGCTTCTTCTGGTATAGAGATGGATTTCAAGTAGAAGCAGGGCCATTCTCCTCAAATGATGATCATTACGCCACTGTACCAGGAGAATATGTCTTGCAAATAACTAATGGATGTGGGATATTTACCTCAGATACGGTTATCGTCACGTCGAGCCCTGTAGCACCCTCTGTTAGTCCCTCAGGGATTGTGTGTGCGCCTACGGTACTGACGGTTACCCCTCCTCCCGGCAATGACTTCCTTGTGCAGTGGTACAGCGGCAATTCACCCTCTTCCTGTAGTTATGTCGATTCCATCCCTGGAGAACATGATTTAACGCTTGCCATTACAGAAACGGGGTATTATTTTGCTACGGTGTTAGATACGCTATCAGGTTGTTTATCAATGTGCTCTAACATTACCGAAGTACAACTTACCCTTGATGGAGCCTCTATAGTTCCTTCAGAAGATATTTATAACTGTGTAGGCGATGCGAATGCTGCTACGATTCTTTCCGTATCTCCTTCTAGCCCAACCTTTTCTTATCAATGGTACAACAACGGCGTACCTATCCCCGGGGCTGTCGGTGCAGGTTATTTTGCAACAAATCCAGGCGTTTATACCGTCGATATCACCAACAACTGCGACGCTACAACGACACAGCCTGTTAGTATTTTTGACATCCCACCACCAGTAGTCAATATTTATCCTATTGATACCGTGACCTATTGTCAAGGATCTACACTGACCTTATATACCTATGCAGATCAACCCGTTACTTACCAGTGGTTTCTAGATGGAGTAGCGATACAAGGAGCGGTTAACAATTTTTTCCAAACCGATACCTTTGGTAGTTATACCGTTTATGGCCTCAATTTAGCCACCAACTGTGATGATGTCTCGGAGCCTTTAGTCTTATTACATGCTCCACCCATTTTAGCTGATTTCAATATTGGCCCAGAATGTTTTGACGCTTGCGATGGTTCTCTAGAAGCTGTCATCTCAGGAGGATCACCCTTCCCCAATGGCTCTTACCAATATACTTGGAGTAATGGTGTGAATACCCTAAACAATACAGGCTTATGCCCTGGTGTTTATTCGCTGACGGTCACCGACTTTACGGGCTGTACAGAAACCTTTAGCGCTGAAGTGATCCCTAGGATTGATGCTCAAGTACAAGCAGATTCCGTCACTTGTAATGGAGGGCTAGACGGTAGTATCACCGCCACCATTTCAGGAGGAATGACGCCTTATACCTTTACTTGGGATAACGGTGGAAGTGATGCCAACATATCAGGTTTAGCAGCAGGTACTTATACCCTTTCTGTAACTGATGTCAATGCTTGTTTAACGACGGCACAAGTCGAAGTTGGAGAACCTACCTTACTTGAAGTGACACCAAGTGCAACGGATGCCTCCTGTTTTGGAAGTGCTACAGGAACCGTACAAACCACCATCACCGGCGGCGTACCTCCTTACGATACACTTTGGAGTTCTCCGCTAGTAGCTACGACCAACCAACTTCCCGCAGGGCTTTACACCGTTTCCGTCACTGACTTTAACGCCTGCCAAACTACAGCTTCTATACAAGTCAATGAACCCGCAGAATTAATAGGAAATATTACCGTAAATGATACGGTTCGTTGCTTTGGAGAAAGTAATGGAAGCCTTACCATTCAAGCATCAGGAGGGATTTCTGCTTATACTTATAACTGGAGTAATGCAGAAACCACGCAGACCATAACAGGTTTAGCCTTCGGTACTTATACGGTAACCATTACAGACCAAAATGCTTGTACATACACTACCTCAGCGCTCGTCAATCAACCAAATGACTTGACCGCTACGATTTCGAGTGCAAACATGGCTTCTTGTAGTGGATACTCTGACGGCTCAGCTACGATAAGCGCCATGGGCGGAACCGCTCCCTATTCTTACATATGGGATAATGGAGAAATTACTGCTACCGCAATGCTACTCAACGCGACAACACACACCGCAACTATAACCGATGTTGCAGGTTGTAGCACAACGATTTCCACCATCACCACAGAGCCTGACGGCTTAGCTTTAAGCTCTATCAGTTCGACGCCAGTAAGTTGTTTTGGTGGTTCTGATGGTACAGTGACAAGTGTAGTATCAGGGGGAACCTCTCCTTATACTTATAATTGGGGAACAGCAGGAACCGACGCTTCTATCTCAGGTCTTACCGCAGGAATTTATGACTTAACAATAACAGATACAAACGGTTGTACTACCACAGGCACAACAACGATAACCGAACCGATTCCATTAATGGCTAGTATAACGAGCTCAAGCTCCGTTTCTTGTAATGGAGTATCGGATGGAACGGCTACTATTTCCGCATCAGGCGGAACGGGATCCTACAGCTACTTATGGAGCAATGGCGAAACTACAGCTACGGCAACTAACCTTGGTGCAGGCCTTCGCATGGCTACTGTAACCGACGCAAATACTTGTAGTACAACGGTACAAGCTTCCATTCCAGAACCTCCAGTCCTTTCCTTGGTCGCTTTGACACCATCACCGGTTACCTGTTTTGGAGGCTCAGACGGCAGCATGGCTAGCACAGTCACAGGCGGAACAACGCCCTATGCTTACAGTTGGAGCAATTCCTCAGCAGGTGCAACGGCAACAGCTTTAATGGCAGGCACTTATAGTCTTACCATTACGGACGCTAACGGCTGTATAGCTTCAGGAAATGCTACCATCACAGCGCCTACCGATCTTTTAGCATCGATCACTTCGACCTCCTCAGCCAGTTGTAATGGCGCACCTGACGGCTCCGCTACGGTAGCAGCCTCAGGCGGAAGTTCAGGTTATAATTATTACTGGGATAGTGGTGAAACGACGATGACCGCTACCAATCTTTCCGCAGGCCTTCATGGCGTTACCGTGACCGATGCGAATGCTTGTACGGCTACCGCTTCCGCTACAATTGCACAACCCGGAGGGCTTAGCATTCAAAGCATTACATCTACACCCGTAGCATGTTTTGGTGATGTGGATGGAACAGTGACCAGTATCGCATCAGGCGGAACAACTCCTTATACTTATGATTGGGAGAATGGAGCCACCAACGCTACCGTTTCTGGTTTAGCAGCAGGGAGTTATGGCGTGACGATTTCAGATACGAACGGCTGTATCATCGTCGGTGTAGCTACTGTAAACACTCCTGCCATACTAGGTGCAGCTATAAACACAACGACTTCCGTAAGCTGTAATGGCGATGCTAACGGTACAGCAACGCTTACCGTAACAGGCGGAACAACAGCGTATAGCTATATTTGGACTAATGGAGAAACGACTATGACGGCCACAGGCTTAAGCGCTGGCCCTCAATCTGCAACCATCACCGATATAAATGGCTGTACTACGACAGCACAAACGACTATAACAGAACCTAGTATCCTTGCTATTTCAGCTATCACAAGCACTCCTGTAAGCTGCTTCGGTGGTTCAGATGGAAGCATTACGGGAACCGTAACTGGCGGAACTTCTCCCTACACTTATGCATGGAGTAGTGGAGCCGCTACCGCAACAGCAAATAACTTACCCACAGGGAATTATATTTTGACGATTACCGATGCTAACGGCTGTGTTGTGGTTGACAATTCGAATATAACTGAACCAACAGCACTGTCAGCTACGATCACAGGTAGCGCGGCTGCTAGTTGTAATGGTGCAACAGATGGAGCGGCTATTGCGAATGCAAGTGGCGGAACATCAGGCTATTCCTACTTGTGGGATAATGGGGAAACCACCGCCGCAGTTTCCAATCTTACCGCAGGTATGCACACCGTGACCATTACGGATGCGAATAACTGTACCGAAACAGCAAGTACAAGCATCTCAGAACCAGCTATTTTAGCGACAACATCGATTACCACAACAGCCGTAAGTTGTTTTGGTGGAACCGATGGAAGTATAACAACAACAGCATCAGGAGGAACCTCACCATATACCTTCAATTGGGGAAGTGCTGGAACAGGAGCGATGGTAACTGGTTTATCAGCAGGGAATTATGATTTGACGGTAAGTGATGCGAACGGCTGTATGGCTTTAGGCACAGCCACTATTGCAGAACCTTCTTTGCTTAGCGCAAGCATTACAGGAACTTCAGACATCAACTGTAACGGTGATTCTGATGGCTCTGCAACCATAACCGTATCAGGAGGTACTACAGGTTATAGCTATAGTTGGAGTAATGGCGAAACAACAGCTACCGCCACCAATCTTGGCGCTGGCCTCCAAACGGCTACCATCACAGATATGAACGGTTGTTCTACGACCGTTCAAACAACCATTACAGAACCAAGCGTACTACTCATCGCTTCGCTCACTCCAAGCGCTGTCAGTTGTTTTGGAGGTTCAGATGGAAGTCTAGTCGGTGTTGCCTCTGGCGGAACACCTCCATATTTCTTCACTTGGAGTAATGCCACAACAGGAACCAGCGTATCGGGCCTTACCGCAGGTAGCTATAGCTTAACGGTAACAGATTCAAACGGTTGTATTGCTACCGATGCGACTGCTGTGATGGAACCCAACGAATTACTAGCGGCAGTTACTGCTAATTCAGCAGCGAATTGTAATGGAGAGTCCAATGGAACAGCTACCGTGAGTGCAAGCGGAGGCACAACAGCCTACAGCTACGAGTGGGACAATGGTGAGACAACGGCCACGGTAACCAACTTAGCAGCAGGCCTTCATACCGTTACGGTAACGGATATGAATAATTGCACCACAACAACGAGTGTTACCATTTCCGAGCCAGATGTACTAGCTGTAGCAAGCTCTTCCACTACGCCAGCTACTTGTTTTGGCGATGCTGATGGAAGTGCAAGTGCGACCGCATCAGGCGGAACTGCTCCCTACACTTATCAATGGAACAATGGCGCTTCGACTACCACGGTAACAGGTTTAACCGCAGATACTTATGGCGTTACGGTGACTGATGTCAACGGTTGTTCTGCGACAGGAAATATAACGGTATCAGAGCCCGCACTACTGATGGCAAACATCACAAGCACGAGTTCGACAAATTGTAATGGCGAATCAAACGGCTCCGCTACGGTTACCGCAGTGGGAGGAACCACAGGTTATACCTATACTTGGAGCAATGGCGAAACCACCGCCACAGCCACCAATCTAAATGCTGGAGTACAAGCGGTAACCATAACCGATTTCAACGGATGTTCTGCCACGACTTCAACGACCATCAGCGAGCCAACTCAATTATTGGTCACCTCTTTGAATGTCAGTAATGTAAGTTGTACAGGAAATGCAGATGGTTCGATAGCGAGTACCGCATCAGGCGGAATACTTCCATACACTTACACTTGGAGCAATGGGCAAGTAAGTGATACAGCAACAGGTTTAATACCAGGCAATTATAGCCTGACGGTAACAGATGCGAACGGTTGTTTTACCACTGACGCTACGACAATTACAGAACCAAGCATTTTAGCTGCTTCGATTACGGCAAGTTCAGCGATTAGCTGTGGTGGTGCTACAGACGGAAGCGCTACCGTTACCGCTAGTGGAGGAACAACAGCCTACAGCTACTTGTGGGATAATGGTGAAACGATGGCTACAGCCACAAGCCTTACCGAAGGTATACACGAAGTAACGGTAACAGATGCTAACGGTTGTATCGCTACAGCGACTACAACGATAACAGCGCCAGACGCTTTGAGTGTTATCAATGCCATGGTTAATCAAGTTACTTGTTTCGGTGATGCTAATGGAGCGATTATGGTCGCTGGTTCAGGTGGTAGTACGCCTTACGCTTACTTATGGAATAATGCTGCGACCACTTCAACGATAACAGGCCTTATCCCAGGGATTTATGATTTAACCCTGACGGATGCCAATAACTGTACGGCGCTCGCTTCTGCTATCGTTACAGAGCCAACCTTACTTAGTGCAACCATTTCTTCCGTTAGTGATGTGGACTGTAGTGGAGCTTCCAATGGTTCTGCAACCCTAAGTCCTACGGGAGGAGTTGCCTTCTACTCCTACTTGTGGAGCAATGGGGAGACAACAGCCACGGCCACAGGTCTTAGCGCAGGCACGCCAAGTGCTACAGTCACAGACGGAAACGGCTGTATCGCTACGGTACAAACAACGATAAATGAACCATCGACCTTATCCATCACATCCTTGATGCCGACTGCGGTAACTTGCTTTGGAGGTTCGGATGGAAGTGCGACGAGTGTGGTATCAGGCGGAACTTCACCTTATAGCTATACTTGGAGCAACGGCGGTACAGATGCAAGCACAACAGGTTTAACAGCAGGGAATTATGACTTGACGATAAGTGATGCAAATGGCTGTTCGACGACAGGCACAACAACGATAAGCGAACCTAGCCTACTTGTAGCAATGGTCTCCGCAAGTACAGCGGCAAGCTGTAGCGGTGAATCTGACGGAACAGCGACCTTGAGTGTAAGCGGAGGAACTACAGGCTATGCCTACTTATGGGATAATGGTGCAACAACAGCCACGGTAACCAACTTAAACTCAGGCGTACATTTCGCTACGATAACGGATGCCAATGCTTGTTCAACAACTGTTTCGGTGAATACTTCGGAACCAAATGCCTTAGCGATTTCTTCGATAACAGCCTCATCCATAAGCTGTTTTGGAGGTTCAGATGGTAGTGCGACAAGTACGGCTACAGGAGGAACAAGCCCTTACACTTATTTATGGAGTAATGGAGCTACAACGGCGAATATATCAGGCTTAACCACAGGAATCTATAATCTTACGATAACGGATGGAAACGCTTGCATTGCCATGGGTATGGCAACCATTTTAGAACCTACCTTACTAAGTGCGAGCATAGCAAGCACTAGCGCAGTGACTTGTAGCGGTGAGTCAAATGGTTCAGCGACGATCAGCGTATCAGGAGGGACAACGGCTTACGCTTACTTGTGGAGCAATGGGGAGACAACAGCCACGGCCACAGGTCTTAGCGCAGGCA
>JAHDHB010000023.1:18570-25787 GCA_020631545.1 Saprospiraceae bacterium
CGCCAAGTGCTACAGTCACCGACGGAAACGGCTGTACGACAACGATACAAACAACGATAAATGAACCTGCTGCTTTATCTATTGCTTCCTTGACCTCAACAGGTGTAACCTGCTTTGGGGAGTCAGATGGAAGTGCTGCGAGCGTGGTATCTGGTGGAACCTTACCATATACTTACCTCTGGAGCAATGGCGATACAAATGCTAGTGCAACAGGTTTAACCGCAGGGAATTACGACTTAACCGTAAGCGATGCCAACGGCTGTGCGCTTACTGGAACAACGACAATATCAGAACCGAATCAATTACTAGCGTCGATTTCTGCTAGTGCTTCGGCAAGCTGTAACGGCGCATCTGACGGAACGGCTACGGTGAGTGTAAGTGGTGGTACTACAGCTTACAGCTACTTGTGGGATAGTGGAGCAATGACGGCTACGGCTAGCAATCTTACCGCTGGATTACATGTTGTAACGGTAACGGATTCAAATGCTTGTACAACTACGGCCTCCATTAGCATTTCAGAGCCTACGCCTTTATCAGCTAGTAATATTATTGTGGCGCCAATTACTTGTTTTGGGGCGGCTGACGGAGGCGCAACGAGTACGCCTATCGGTGGAACTGCACCTTATACTTATGTATGGAGTGGCGGCTTGACTGGGGCAAGTATTACAGGCTTATCCGCTGGAAATTATACACTTACAGTGACGGATGCGAATGGTTGTTCGGCTACAGGGGCTACCTCCTTAACCGCATCAAGCGCTTTGACGGCTTCGGTAACTGGGATAGCGGCGGCTTCTTGTGCTGGAGACTTAAACGGTGCAGCGACGATTGTCGCTACTGGAGGAACTTCTGCCTATACCTACTTGTGGGATAATGGAGAAACAACGCCGACAGTAACCAACTTAGCTGGAGGAATGCACACGGCAACGGTAACGGATTTAAATGGTTGTACCACAACGGTGCAAACGAACATCTCAGAACCACAAGCCTTGGCTACACCAAGCGTCATCTCGACTCCAGTAAGTTGTTTTGGTGGCTCAGATGGAAGCTTAGCGGCAGCCTTGTCAGGCGGAACACCTCCTTATTCTTATACTTGGAATGGAGGAAGTACGACGGCTACGCTTACGGGTTTATCCGCTGGTACTTATGACCTTACGGTAACGGATGATAATGGTTGTACTATTTTAGCTACCGCAATGGTTACTGAGCCTTCCCAATTGGTGGGTAATATCAGCGGTGTATCAGCGGTGTCTTGTAATGGTGGTTCTTCTGGCTCTGCAACCGTAGTGGCTACAGGGGGGACAAGTCCTTACGCTTTCGCTTGGGATAATGGCGAAAACTCAGCTACAGCAACGCAATTAGATGCTGATAACCACATCGTAACGATAACGGATACAAATGGTTGTACCACGACTTCTTCCGTAACTATTACAGAACCTAACGCCTTGGCGATTGCGGCTATAAACGCAACAGCAGTAAGTTGCGCAGGAGGTTCTGATGGAAGTTTGACAGGAAATATAACGGGCGGTACAGCTCCTTATTCCTTTGCTTGGGATAATGGAATGACAACAGCAACAATTAGTGGCTTATCAGCTGGTACTTATATTCTTAGCGTATCTGATGCCAATGGATGTACGAACACTAGCACAGCGAATATACTAGAACCTACTGCATTAGTGGCTAGTATTGCTAGTTCGACCGCTGCATCTTGTAATGGCTTCTCTGATGGTACGGCTACAGTGACAACTACAGGAGGCACAATGCCTTATGCTTATAACTGGAGCAATGGAGAATCTGGAGCTACGGCCTCGAATCTTCCTGCTACTACGAATACGGTAACGGTAACGGATGGAAATGCTTGTACCACAGTACTACAGGTAACGATAAGTGAACCTACGGCGCTCGCTTTATCAAGTGTTACGGCATCTCCGACTTCTTGCTTTGGTCTTTCAGATGGTGCTGTTCAAGCAGTTGCAGCAGGGGGCACAGCTCCATACACTTACAACTGGGGCGCTGCTGGAAATGGCAATACTATAAGCGGACTTCCTGCGGGCAATTATCCTGTAACAGTAACGGATGACAACGGTTGCATTGCCATGGGTATGGCGACCGTAACAGAACCTATGCTACTTGTTGCCACGATTTCAAACAACAATGGTGCTTCATGTAATGGCGTAGTAGATGGAACAGCAACGATAACAGCTACAGGCGGTACGGCTCCTTATACTTACAATTGGGATAACGGAGAGGTAACGGCAACGGCGACAGCGCTTTCCGCCACGATACACACCGCTACGATAACGGACAACAATGGTTGTACAACAACGCTTCAAACAACGATAACCGAACCAGCAGTACTAGGCTTAAGTGCCTTGATAGCAACGGATGTAAGCTGTTTTGGAGATGCTGACGGTACCTTAACTGCGACAGCTTCTGGAGGTACTGGCCCTTACGTATTTGCTTGGAGCAATGGTATGGTTGGTGCTGCACTGACTGGGCTGACTACAGGTACTTATGTTGTAACAGTTTCAGATGCAAATGGTTGTGCTTTCGTTTCAAATGAAACAATAGGAACACCAGCACCTTTTAGTATAGCCGTATTGAGTCAAGATTCGGTTAGCTGTGCTGGAGGAATAGATGGCAGCGCTGCGATTTCCGTGAGTGGAGGTTCAGCACCTTACAGCTACTTGTGGGATAATGGGGCCATAACGGCGAATCCTACTAACTTACCAGCAGGAGTTAACACGGTGACGGCTACGGATGCGAATAACTGTACTGCGGTATTTACGGTAGTCATTGATGCTCCAAATGCTTTGGATTTAGGCGGGACGGCTATCACGGATGCTTCTTGTAATGGAGAAAGTGATGGTAGCATAGCGGCTAATCCAATTGGAGGCACGGCTCCGTATTCCTACGCTTGGAGTACAGGGGAAATGACGGCTACGATAACAGGTTTATCAGCAGGGAGTTATACCTTGACGTTGACGGATGCGAATGCTTGTAGCCTGATTGAAAGCTTCTTGGTGCAAGAGCCTGGTGTAATGGCTGGAATTGTTTCTGTCTTGAATAATGCTTCTTGTACTGGAGCCGCAGATGGCCAAGCCCAAGTGTTACTTACTGGTGGTACAATGCCTTATACTTATGCTTGGGATACAGGAGAATCAACGCCAATAGCTACGCAATTATCTGCTGGAATTCATACCGTTACGGTAACGGGAGCGAATGCTTGCTCTTGGTCAGGAAGTGTAACGATAAGTGATCCATTACCTTTGGGTATCGTTGGTGCTATTCAAACGGATTCCGTTTCTTGCTTCGGCTTGACGGATGGTTTAGCGACGGTGAATGTTTCTGGAGGGACAGCGCCCTACTCGTATACTTGGGATGGTACAACGACAACCAGCCAAAATTTCCTTAGTGGATTATCAGGAGGCTGGCACAATGTGGTTGTTTCTGATGCCAATAACTGTAGCTTAGGTTCGCAGTCCTTCTTTATCGGAGCGCCTGATGCTTTAGCGCTAAGCGTTGTAGCAGATAATCTTT
This sequence comes from Saprospiraceae bacterium, assembly GCA_020631545.1. GTDB lineage: Bacteria > Bacteroidota > Bacteroidia > Chitinophagales > Saprospiraceae > JAHDHB01. Next base: position 22,108 of record JAHDHB010000023.1, read on the forward strand.
CTTGTTCTGGAGGAATGAATGGCATGGCCAATGCGCTAGTTTCTGGCGGTACGGAGGATTATGCTTATGCTTGGAGCAATGGAGAAACGACAAATCCTGCTACGGGTTTTGTTTCTGGAAACCACAGTGTAACGGTAACAGATGCAAAGGGTTGTGCGATTGTCGAGACCTTCAGTATGTCAGAGCCAACTTCTTTATTTACGATTTACGGCAAGGAGGACAATGTTTGCTTTGGAGATGAAGGCGGTGTGATTCGAGTTGATAGTACTTTCGGCGGTGTCGAACCTTATGTTTATTCCTTGAATGGAGGCAGCTTTACGCCTAGTACTTTATTTGACGGTTTAGCAGCAGGTACTTACACGCTGACGACGCAAGATATGAATGGTTGTGAGTTTACACAAAGCATCACCTTGACGTCAGAAAGTCAATTGACCTTGGATCTTGGGCCTGATGTTTTTGTTGAATTGGGCGAAAATGGCGAGATTCAAGCGACGACCAATGCTACAGGCCCATTAACTTGGGAATGGTCACCACCGCTTTACTTGGCTTGTGAAAATGGCGATTCTACCTTACAGTGTACAGATTTGACCATCGTTCAACCTCTAGAAAATATTACGTATACGGTGACGCTGACGGATGGATTAGGTTGTACGGTTCAAGATCAATTGTCTGTAGTAGTAGGAAAAGATCGCAATATCTATATCCCGAATGCCTTTACGCCTAATGGTGATAATATCAATGATGTCCTAATGATTTTCTCCGATAATGCTGTAGGGGTGGTTCGTACCTTCAAATTCTTTGACCGCTGGGGCGAATTGCTTTGGGAAGCGGATAACTTCCAACCGAATGATCCAATGTTTGGATGGGACGGAACGTTTAAAGGTCAGCCTATGAATCCTGGTGTATTTGTCTATTTCGCAGAAATTGAGTTTTTGGATGGACAGGTACAGATTTATAAGGGGGATGTTACGTTGATACGGTAAATGGGATGTATGATGCATGATGATGTAGATACAAGGCATGCCTTGTATCTACATCATCATACATCATCATACATCATCATACATCATCATACATCATGCACACACGCCACCGATACGCCATTTATTAATTTTGGGTATTAGGAATGGTAAAATAGAATGTTGTTCCGTGACCGATTTCGGATTCTAACCAGATTTTTCCTTGTTGTTTTTCGATGATTTGTTTGCAAACGGCTAGGCCAATGCCTGATCCAGATTGCGGGTCATTGGATAAACGTTGGAAAACTTGGAAGATTTGTTCGTGGTATTCCTTTTCGATACCAATACCATTGTCCTGCACCATAAATTGCAGACCATCAGACGTATGTTGGTAGTCTATTTTAATATCGACTGTTGAGTTATCGTTAAATTTAGCAGCGTTGTTGGCCAGATTTTGAAATACTTGTTGCATCTGTTCAGGATTGGCCGCAATGACTGGTAAAACCTCTGGAATTTGTAACTGAATGGTTTTGTCAGGGAAGGTTTCTTGCAGCTTCTCTTCTACCTTATGGACTACCGTCTTTAAATCAACAGGCGCTGTTTGGGTTCCCTTTTCTTGAAGCAGGGAAGTATAAACAACTAAGTCATTCAAGAGGGTATACATTTTATTGACGCCTCCAGTGATAAAGCCTACATATTCATCCCCTTCCTTGCCGATTTTGTTCGAAAACCGCTTGTTTAGTAATGTGCTGAAAGAGCCTATCGTACGGAGCGGTTCTTTTAACTCGTGAGAAGCTGCGTGGGTGAATTTTTCAAGTGTAGCCTTAGAAATAGCTAGTTCCGCATTTTTCTTTTTGAGTTGTGACAAGGTCTGCTTTTGCTTATTCCAAAGATAAAACAAGACACTTCCAGTGATAGAAGTACTAAGAAACAGTAAGAAAATCAACCATTTAGGAGGAAAGGCTTCTTGAACATATTGCCTTGGCATTTCTAGTTTTGGCGCGGTATTGTAGCGATTGGGATAAGCGATGCTCTTGCTTGTTTCTACTCTGGTATTTGAAACCAGTTTTTTGAACTGAAAAGCACTCTTGTAGTCACCTAGTAGCGCATGTACTTCCGCTAGGTTGTCATGAACCTTATTCACTAATTCCTTGTCGTCTAAGTTTTTGCTCAGCGAATAGGCTTCATAAGCTAGCTTAAGCAATTCCTTAGAATGTTCTCCTTGCACAAGTTGAGCCTCAATGAGTAAGTTTAACTGGTAAACGGTCTCTTTTTCAAGGTTTTGTTCCTTGTAGATGTCCAAAGCTCTATTGAAGTGGGAAACCCCTTTTTTATATTGCTTTTGTAGCATGTAATGGCTGCCAAGGTTAGAGAAGGTAAGCGCTGCTAACTTAGCGTTATCCATGGAGTAGGCTAGGCCAAGAGCTTCACGGAAATGGTGCAATGCATCTTGTTCATGACCAAGTAAACTGTATGCTTTTCCAACATTGTTTAGGCTGTAAATGAGGGGAATATCATCACTCCACTTACGTTTGATGGAAAGTACTTGCTTGAAATAGTCAAGAGCTTGTAGATAATTTTTGCTTTGAATGGCTAACGTTCCTAGTGGTTCCAAAAGATTGATCAGGTCTTGTTGGCTACCATATTCAGTATAGAAATCAAGGCTTTCTAGGAAATACTGCTGTGCGGCAGTACTATTCCCCGAGTGTAAGAATAAGACACCCAGGGAATAATAACTTCGGGCAATACCCGGTTTGAATTGTTGTTTTTCGGCAAGTTCAAGCGAGCGTGTGGCCAAAGAAAATGCCTTTTCTTGATTGGATGATTGATATTGCTTTGCCTTTTCTAGTAGCGAATAAATCATCACGGTGTCCACACGAGCGGAATTCAAGCCGTTCATGCTAAAGGTGTCTAGCATAGACAAATGGGTAGGCGCAGTGTATTGTTGATTTTCCTTCGTTGGGCTAGAATTGGGGAAAATCCACAGTGCCATGACAATGCAGAATAGTCTCATGATAAAAATGGGCTTTCGACATCTCCGAGGAGTTGTCACTTAATGGGTACGCTTGGTTTTACGAACACAGCATCGAATAGTTGCATATAATAATGCAAAGTCTACTTTTTTGGGTATATTTTAGACATGAATTTGCCGCAGAATGGAGCTCTAATACGCTGGTATGATTTTGTTTTTTTTAGTTTAGTCTTTTTCTTATCAATTGATTAGGAGATTTGTCAACCTTGTTGAAATTGTTTTGGGACAATTTTTAAACTTGATAAAAAAAAATACTTCATATGTGATGATTGTTTCGTTAAAAGTTCCAAGATGCTCTTTTTGTTTAGGTTTCCTACAAAATAATGGAACTAATTCCAAGTAAATAGGGTTTTTATTTCCAAGGAACGTTACGAATTCTTAACCGATATTTAAATCATCTACGATTTTTTTCTAGCACATCAACCACAAATTCGACATTCTTCTTGTCCATGTGGTTAAGATGATTTATTATTGCAGTTCTTTTGACCGTTAGCGGTTTATCTTGGTCCCATAGTTCAAGGGATAGAATAGGAGTTTCCTAAACTCTAGATCCAGGTTCGAGTCCTGGTGGGACCACAAAGGCACTTTTAAGGTGTTGAAATTTAGGTGCTTGTCTTGTTTTTTACTTATTGCCTCTTCAACGACATATAGGTAAATAATAGCATTTTCAAGCAAATCCCACACTCTCC
>JAHDHB010000561.1 GCA_020631545.1 Saprospiraceae bacterium
GAATGAGGAATGAGGAATGAGGAATGAGGAATGAGGAATGAGGAATGAGGAATTGCGAATTAGGAGTACCGTTATGGCGATTTTTACGCCATAACGGTATCATAAACAATATTTATTATTGATCAAAGTATTCACATAGACCGCCACAACAAAACCGTTTGGTGGATAGCGATAGGATTATTGTTACTACAATTTATCCCTTATCTATTGCTACAAGAAGGAGCCTATGTGCGTATCCATGATACCTTAGAAGCTGAATGGGTTTGGTATCATTTATTAGTCAATTCAGGACAAGCCCTGAATTATGCAGAAGGCGCCGTAGTCGAACAAGTCATGAATGGTCTTCCTAGGAATGCTTTTCATACAGGGCTGTCTTTTAATGTGTTGTGGTTGACAGCCTTTGGGACGTTTTGGGGCTATGTCGTGAATTACATTTTCCTTCATCTCCTTGGTTTTGGAGGAATGTTTTTGCTGTTACGACGGCATTTATTGAAGGAAGAAAACCAGTTATATATAGTTGTAGGAGTTTCCTTGTGTTTTGCTTGGGTTCCCTATTTCACTGCACTAGGCGCCACGGTGGCTGGCCAGCCTTTACTGATTTACGCTTTTCTGAATCTTCTCAAAGGAGAGGAACGATGGTGGGATTATTTGGCTATGGCCTTATTTCCTTTTTATGCATCCATCGTTTGGAGTGGACCGCCAGTCATTGGCCTGTTGGCCTTGATATATCTAGTCGATTTTTATCAAAATCGTCAGTATAAAATCAAGTATGTGCTGAGTTTATTTGTACTTGGCGTCTTGTTTTTGCTGGTGAATTGGCAATTGTTGATGTTGACGGTGAATCCTGGGGAATTTGTTTCTCATAGAGAAGGCTACGATTATTTCTATGATAAAGATTTGTCCATAGTTGCTAGTATTCAAGAAGCCTTGATGCTATTTGCTATTTCCCATTATCACGTAGGGATTTTGATTAGTTTTCCGATTCTATTGATGGCGATAATGTCGTTTTATTTTGACGGAAAGCGGGAACTGATAAAGGCTTTATTGTGGTTGATTGTAGTGGTATGTCTATTTTATGGCTTTTATAATTGGTTGGTTTATTTTCTAGGAGATGCGGTGCCCTTATTGGCTACCTTCAAATTTGAGCGAGTAAGTATATTATTGCCGCTGCTTTGGTTTGTCTTGATGGCCGTCTCCTTGGCCAAGGCCAATCAACAGCGATGGTTTGTGCCAAGAGTGATTTTTTTGATTGGAATTCAGTTGATTTTGGTTGTTTTAAGCAATGATGAATTTTTACATAATGCTCGGTTGCTAGGCGGTGTACAGAAAAAACCATCTTATAAAGCTTATTTAGCAAAGGATATTTTCAAGGAGATTGAGACCTATATCGACCGTCCGAAAAGTGATTATCGAGTAATGAGTCTCGGTATGAATCCAGGGATTGCCTTGATGAATGGTTTTTACACTTTGGATGGTCTACAGGCTATTTATGATTTGAACTACAAGAAGCAGTTTCGGGAAATCATTGCTGGAGAGTTGCAAAAAGATGAAGAACTCCGAGTTTATTTTGACGGATGGGGGAACCGATGTTACTTGTATTCCGCAGAGTTAGGAAAGGAAGATGCTGCTTACTTAGTGCATAAAAATGAGGGGAAACAAGTAGAGAATTTGGACATAAATACCAAAGCTTTTCAAAAAATGGGCGGTGAGTATATTTTTGCTGCCTTACCCATTGGAAATGCTGAAGCTTTGGGAATTAGGTTGTTAAAAGAATTTGAGGGAGAGTATTGGCGGGTTTATTTATATAAATAGTTAGGAGTTGAATGGAAGAACTTTTAGAGGTGCTTGTCTTATAGTTTTTAGACAGTTTGTTTTATAGTGTACGATTTTTACTCAAAAGCTTAATATTTTTTAGAACTCATGAGCAATGATAAAGCATTGAAGAAGAAATGGCTCTCGGAGTCGATCTTGGTGACTTTGTTTTGGTTTCCGCCTTTTGGCTTGATGGCCTTGTATAATGTGATTAAGGCTGATCGCTATTTGAATAGGGGCATGGAAATCAAAGCCTTGAAACGAAGGGTGAAAGCTCGAAACTGGCTACGTTTTGGGCTGCTTGGTGGCATGACGTGGTTTATTGGTCTTGCTGCTTACGTTTTTATCAAGGGCGGGGAGGTGATTCCTGTACTTGGAGCATTTTATTAGCATAGAGAGGATGTATGTTGTATGCAGGCAGCATCATGCCTTGTTTTATTGTGGGCGATACATCTTGGCTCTTTCTTTGAATGAAGGGGGCGTTTCAGAACTTTATTGATTTAATTTATTGAGGTGTTTACGTTTGTGCGATGATTTTCTATCCTCAATTTTTAAATAAAAATACATGTCAGTTTTTTCATTAGAAGGTAAGACGGCGATTGTGACGGGAGCTTGTGGGCTGCTAGGTCAAGAGCATTGTAGGGCTTTGGCTAGTGCTGGGGCAAGTGTCGTGGTAGCAGATATTGACTTGGTGAAATGCCAAACTTTAGTTAAAGAGTTAGGGGAGAAACATTTAGCGATTCGTGTAGATGTGACGGATGAGGTTTCTTTGAAAACGGCTAGGACGGCTATCTTAAGTCGTTATGGTAGCATTGATGTTTTGGTCAATAATGCTGCGATCAATGATATGTTTGAGAATCCGGCTATGGCTGCTGAGCAGTCAAAGTTTGAGCATTACCCTTTAGATATGTGGCGTAAGTCCTTGGATGTGAATGTGACGGGGGTTTTTCTTGCTGCGCAAGTCTTTGGGACACCGATGGCGGAAGCAGGAAGCGGAAGCATTATTAATATAGCATCTACTTATGGTATGGTGGGGCCAGATCAATCCATCTACAAGGACAAAAATGGGGAACAACAGTTCTTTAAATCTCCGTCTTATCCTACTACGAAGGGCGCGGTGCTTAACTTCACGCGTTTCTTAGCAGCCTATTGGGGTGAAAAGGGTGTTCGGGTGAATACGTTATCGCCAGGTGGTGTTCAGAACGGGCAGGATGATTACTTTGTCAATAATTATAGTGTTAAAACAGCATTGAAGCGGATGGCACAGCCTACGGATTATCGGGGCGCAGTGGTTTTTCTAGCAAGTAATGCTTCAGAATATATGACGGGAGCGAATTTGGTGGTAGACGGCGGATGGACGTGCGTGTAGGTTGGGTGTGAGTGTGTGAAGCACTAGACTTAACTGCTAAGAGTTTTCTTCGAAAAGCATCATACTTCTTAAATCTTACATCGTATTTTGATGAAGAGCCTTTTCGAAATGGCCTCTGCTAATTATGAACTAATTAATTTAAGAATTAAACAAACCAACGATATGATTACATTACGAAATGGGAAAAAGATAGGCAAGAATCAGCCTGCTTATATTGTTGCCGAGATTGGCATCAACCATAATGGTTCTTTAGACTTGGCAAAGCGGCTGATTGATGACGCGGTAAAAGCGGGTTGTGATGCGGTGAAGTTCCAAAAGCGTACTCCAGAGCTTTGTGTTCCTATGGAACAGCGTAATATTGAGCGCGATACTCCTTGGGGGCGAATGACTTACATGGAATATCGGTATAAGGTGGAGTTCGGCTTTGATGATTATTCGGAGATTGATGCCTATTGTAAGGAGAAAGGAATCGACTGGTTCGCTTCGTGCTGGGATGAGGAAGCTGTGGATTTTATTGAGGCTTTTAATCCTTCTTTGTACAAGTCGGCTTCTGCTTCTTTGACAGATCACGCGCTTTTGAAGAAGATGAAATCAACGGGTAAACCTCTCGTTATTTCTACAGGAATGTCTACGATGGAAGAAATTACGGATGCTGTAGAAGCCATTGGTTTAGATAATTTGGTGATTGCGCATTCTACTTCTTCTTACCCTTGCCCTCCTCAAGAGTTGAATTTGAGAATGATTAACACCCTGGAAGGGATGTATCCTGATACGCCGATTGGTTATTCTGGACATGAAACAGGGCTTTCGACTACGGTGGCAGCAGTTGCGATTGGTGCTCGTTTTGTAGAACGTCATTTCACTTTGGATCGTGCGATGTGGGGGTCTGATCAAGCAGCGTCTGTAGAACCAGGAGGAATGAAACGCATGGTTTCTAAAATCCGTGACGTAGAATTGGCGCTAGGAAATGGCGTGAAGCAGGTTTATGAGAGTGAAATGAAAGCTCGTAAGAAGTTGAGAAGAGTGAAATCGGTTAAGAGTTAGGAACTAAGCATTGAACTCTTGCCAAAATTTGGCAAAACTTTGTAGTCCGCGATAGCTATCGGGAGT
>JAHDHB010000024.1 GCA_020631545.1 Saprospiraceae bacterium
CGAAGCCGTATGTCGAATTTCAAAATGCAAATGTGTACCAAAGGAACGCCCAGTAATCCCCATTTTGCCTACTTGTTGACCTTTCGTAAAAGAAAATTGGCCAGGGGCAGGAAATAATTCAACCTCAAACGTTTCTCGGAGGCGTTGTTCTTCCTTGATATAGTCTGCTACTTCCTTAGAAAAAGAGTGCAAATGTGCGTATACACTGGTATACCCATTCGGATGATCCACATACAAGCAATTGCCATAGCCACGGGGAGAAATTTTAATGCGCGACACATGGCCTTCTGCTACCGCATAGATAGGATCACCTATACCCTTAAGCGGCTTGATATCAATACCCGCATGAAAATGATTGCTGCGCAATTCGCCAAAAGTACCGGATAACCGCAGGGCATGTCCTACTGGCGAACGAAAATAATCTTGTGGATAAACGACAGGCTTATCGCTTGAAAAACTGCACAGAATAAAAAAGCCTGCTACTAGGCTAATAATTTGACGCATAAATGCTTGTATTGTTGATCGACTTCGCCGATTTTGAGTTTAAACTAGGAGGCCGCTCCGAAAAGGCTCTTCTGCAAAATACGATTTAAGATGTATTATTTTTATCATTTGCTAGCAAATAATAATTTACGCAGTGAGATTTTCATAGAGCATAAATCGTATTTTTTCAGTAATTCATACTTTTCGGAGTAAACCCAACTATGGGAAATTGCTGTAGAGGAATAAAGCTCAACAGCTCGTATTACGTATCCTATTCAGGCTATCAGTAACAAACGTTTAGCAAAAAACAATCCACTTCTAGTTAAAAATATTGCCTCCTCCTAGAAAAAATCCCCTAGTATCATGAGTGGATTTCTCGAAAAATCTGAAGGCATTCCCTTTTATTAAAATAGGATGGATGTACAAGCGGCAAATTTAGCTTGAATTCTTCATAAAATGATGCTGTGGGTAGCAAAATTTTGGATAGCTTCGCTCAATTTTGGGGGACAAGGATCGTAAAAAGAGTAATCTATATAATTCCTTGTTAAAAAAACAACAAAATCAAAGTACATAGCATAGGACAAAAGACAAACTTCGATAGCTAAACGGGATTTCAACTTAAAATAGTTGCAGGCACTCTGGATCGATGGCTTTAGCTGACGGTAAAGAAGCAATTTGTCGAGGACAAATTTAATGCTCCACCAGCTAAAACCGACGATCCGGAATGCTTTGCCAAGGTAGGTATAATCCTTATCTAAGAAATGATGTAAAAACTACGCTCCAACAGTATTGCTGCTTCGCGCCGAGCAAAATTAAGCTTCGAATTGTCGAAATAAATTAAGCTCATCGTAAATCGTCCATATCTTTTCGATATGAGTTTTATTGATTTCGAAAATCGTAATTCCCTGAATTTGGACGCTTTTTTGAGTGGGTTCATAGCCCGCAAACTCTCCCCAATGACTACCATTGCAGGTCCATCTGGTGACGATTTTTTTTCCTTCCTGAAAGGAATCATGAATAGTAAATTTAACATCAGGAAAGGCATCAAAAAAGTTACTTACTGCAATAATACCTTCTCGTCTATTGAGCGTTTGCCCATTGATTTCTGCAGTGTAGTTGTCTGAAAAAATAATATTAACACGATTAATACTATTTTCGTGATAGGCCAAATAATATTGGGCCACCAAATTGTGTGTACTACTCATCTAGGTCTTTTGTTTGGGTTGGGAGCAGTTTATTCCATAGAAGTTGCCGGCATTTTTAACGAGGTTAAGGTCAAAAAGCTTTAGCATCTTCCATTGCATTGCCACAATTTTAAAATGAAGGTCATTGTTTCCTAGCGTGCAATAGCTACAACCTATCAAAATGAGTCTCTAGTAATTTTAAATAACATGAATACTAGAAAAATTGAAACGGAAGTAAAAATCACCGACTAAGGCGCCTTGACAATCACTCTATAACTGAAGAAATACTAGTAATTATATAGCATAAAAACCCCTTGTCTCTAGCTAGGGATATAAGCCACTCAAGGCTAATCCTATCTAAAAACAACGCATATTTATGGCCGTCAAAAACGAATTTTAAACTGGCTCCTCATTGACGTTTTGATGCTGAAATATATCAATTTTAAACGGCAAAAAAAATGAAAAGGTCGACTATTTTTACAAAAAAAATCAGATTCTATAAGCATTTTGACTTTAGTTTCGGTATGTTTTTGTTTTTTATGTCATTACAGTTGATCACTTCTATTTCTCGAAATTACATTTAATTTAAAAACATTAATAAAACAACAACATTATAAAATCGCCCCTTAGTTCTACTAAAAAAAAATTCCTTTTTATCCTTTGAACTCTTAATCTCCTCTTAGTTAATGCTCAGTGTTTGGATAAACCGATTAAAACGCCTTGTACTCTGTTACTGGGCGTCATTAGTTAGGAGTTAAGCGTTAGGAGTTAGAAGTTGTCCGTTTTGGCGATTTTTTAACCCTATAAGGCTCAAAATGGATACGCCATTAGTTAAAAGTTAGACACCTAAGCTAAACACTTTATCTTAGTTCTGGCTTAGTCAGCTTAGGCTAATGGTATTCAGGAGTCAATAGGTGAAGCAGTCGAACAGTTACCTTTTGGACAAGTACTTTGATTTTCGAAAACTTATTGAGAAATCATCAAGACAAATGATCTAACTATCTGTGTCTTTTACATCATGTTTTTTTGTTAATACCTATCAAATTAGCATCATTTTTTTAATCCTACCAAAAATTCCCTTTTCTTTTTCTAAAAAAAAATTAACTTTGGGGGAATTTGGGAAGCACCAATGCGAATTTGTTTTTTTTAGAAAAATTCAATGGGCATACACCAAAATGATACAAAGAGCCATCTATCTAAGAAAATGCGCTTAATTATGTTTGTATCATGCAACCCAAAACAGGGGAATTTTTTTAAACCACCTTAAACGAATTGAGGTCAAACGTATGAAAATACCTAAGAATTTAAAATTCACCCGAGATCATGAATGGGTGCGTGTAGAGGACAACATTGCTTATGTTGGGATCACTGACTTCGCTCAAAGCGAGTTGGGAGACATTGTTTATGTAGAAATTGAAACGGAAGGCGAAACACTCAATAGAGAAGAGACATTCGGCACGGTTGAAGCAGTAAAGACGGTCTCGGATCTTTACATGCCTGTTTCTGGTACCATTGAAGAAATCAATACTGCCTTAGAGGATGAACCTGAATTGGTGAATAAAGATCCTTACGGTGAAGGTTGGATGATTAAAATCGTACTAGACAACAAAGAAGAAATCGACGACCTACTTGATGCTGAGGCTTATAAAGAAATAAGCGACGACAAAAACAAGGATTGAAATGAAAGCATTTATTCCAGCCGTTATTTGGGGCTTGGTGATTCTTGTGCTTTCTGTGATGCCCGGTAGTTCACTGCCGGATTTCTCACTTTTCAACCTTTTTCAACCCGACAAAGCAGGGCATGTAATCGTATATGCTGTTTTTGTTGCTTTGATGCTGTATGGCTTTTACAAAAACTATTTTCCTGAAAAAGTAGCAACAAGTAAGGTACTTTATGCTGTTCTTATTGGGATTTGTTATGGAATTGTCATGGAATTACTCCAATATGCATTTTTCACGGGTAGAAATTTTGATGTTCTCGATATTATTGCTAATATTATTGGCTGTTTCGTAGGCGTTACTAGTTTAAAATTATTTTCGTTATTATTGCGGTAGCAAATAAAAAACAAGGGCGATTACTATTTTCCTCGTTTTCTATTTCGCTAGTGCAAAAAATACAGGACTATTAAATAAATATCAAATCATGGCATTAACATCAACGACCATTGGACTCTTGATTGGCCTTATGGTTTTGGCTATTGCTGGTGTTATTTTATTTGTGAGAAACCTCATTAAAAGAAAAGGTGAGGAGGATTTGGCTAGCAAATATGCGGCTGACTCTGGAATGAAATACAAAAGCAAGTACCCAGAAGCTAACGTGTTTAATCTTGGAAGTACTTTTTGGTTATCTGGTTTGTTGGGAGCTATCGGATTAACTAGTTTGGCTTTTAGCTGGACAACTTATGATGATATCGTGTACATCCCAGACAATATTGAACTACCCGAAGATATTGAAATGGAGCCGCCTCGGACTGCGGAACCACCACCACCACCGCCGCCACCTCCACCACCAGTTATCGAAGAGGTACCTGAGGAAGAAGTGGAAGAGGAAGTGGAATTTGAAGATATGACCGTGGAGGAAGAAACGGAAATTGAAGCTCCTCCGCCGCCAGAAAAGCCAAAACCAAAGCCGAAGCCGAAGCCAAAACCGGCTCCAGCGCCTGAGCCAGAACCAGAAGAGGAAGTCGATGAGATTTTCACGATTGTACAACAAATGCCACGTTTCCCTGGTTGTGAAGACATTTCTGGTGGTGATGCGGAGAAGAAGGCTTGTGCTGAGAAAAAGATGTTAGAGTACATCTACAAAAACATCAAATACCCTGCTATCGCTCGTGAGAATGGGATTGAAGGTATGGTAGTTTTGAGTTTTGTGATTGATAAAGCAGGACAGATTACTGAGCCAAAAATCTTACGTGACCTTGGTGGAGGATGTGGAAAAGAAGCTTTACGTATTGTCCAGAAAATGCCTAAATGGATACCTGGAAGACAACGTAACAAAGCGGTTAAGGTACAGTTTAACTTACCTGTAAGATTTAAACTTCAAGGATAGAAATTATCGTTAACTTAACGAGATAAAGGGCCATTCCTATAACCTAGGATGGCCTTTTTTTGTGTTAAGGACACGCCTATTTCCTTCTAGTAATTCTGCTCAGAAATACGATAGCGGCGTAAAACCCATCCCGAGCTTTTGGGATTATAGAAATTGCGTTAAGAAAATAGACTACTCGGTATAAAATTTGAGTAGTTTTACGGGGAATGCAACATATATCGCATTCAAAACGTTAGGATATAATGGAGCTTTGCTTCATTTCTGAACATCAAATAATAATAATGAAACATATAACGCTGATCCTTTTATTTGCTTTCTTGATTCCTCTAAGTTTATTGGCGCAGGAGTCTAAATTGGCCCAGCAATACTTTAATAGTGGGGAGTATGAGAAGGCGGCCACACTTTATGAGAAGTTGATGAAATCTGCTCCTACTCATACGCACTACTTCAATAAGTACCTGAAGTGCCTTACTTCTTTGGAGCGCTATGAGGAAGCAGAGAAAATACTGAATAAGCAAATCAAGAAGAATCCTAAAAATGCGGAGTTGCATATTCAGATGGGAAATCTCTATGAAATGCAGTTTAAAAAAGAGGAAGCCGACCAACGATTTAGAGATGCCATCCGCTTGATGCCGCCCAATCGAACGGAAGTCGTTCGACTTGCCAATTCGTTTATCAAGCTGGCCAAATATGATCTGGCTATCGAAACTTATGAGAAGGGGAATAAAACGCTTAAGGAAAAAAACACCTTTTCTTACCAACTCGGAGATGTGTATCGCAGAAAAGGAGAAGTGCCTCTGATGATTAAGGAATACCTCAACAGCTTAGTGGATAATGCTTATCGAATGCCTACCATTCAAACGTATTTTCAACGTTATTTGAGTACAGAGGATTTTGGGGAGTTAAAATCTCAGCTCTATGAAAGGGCTCAGGAATCTCCAAACGAAGTTATCTATCCTGAAATGCTGACGTGGGTCTTTATGCACGAAAAAGATTTTAAAAATGCTTTTCGACAAGTCAAAGCTTTGGATAAAAGACTAGCAGAAAACGGAGGGCGTGTCTACAAATTAGCCCAAGATGCGGCAAGGGAAAAAGATTTTGAATCAGCCATTGAGGCTTACAATTATATCGTCGAGGAGAAAGGAAAATCTTGTACGTTCTACTTAGATGCAAAGCGGGAATCCTTAAATTGCAAAAAGCAATTATTAGTTGATGGATATCAATATACGAATGAAGATTTGCGCCAATTAGAATCGGAGTATATTTCGTTTTTGGATGAATTTGGCCGAAATAAAACCACGGCGAGCATTATTCGTGAACTTGCTCGATTAGAAGCCTTTTATATCAATGATTTGGATAGTGCCATTGAGTTGTTAGACTTGATGATTGCTTATCCGGGCGTAGGAAGGACGATAAAAGCGGAAGCCAAACTCGATTTAGGAGATTTCTATTTGATGAAGAGTGAAGTCTGGGAATCGACGCTACTCTATTCTCAAGTAGATAAGGACTTTAAAGATGATATGCTTGGCGAGGTCGCTCGTTATAAAAATGCCAAATTGGCTTACTATAATGGCGATTTTGAATGGGCACAAGCACAACTTAATGTTTTAAAGGCTTCTACCTCAGAGTTGATTTCGAATGATGCGATTGACCTTTCTGTTTTCATTATGGATCATTATGCCTTGGATACGACTGCTGGGCCGATGAAAATGTACGCGCTTTCGGATTTGTTGACGTTTCAAAATCGTTTTGATGCTTCTTTTGCTAAGTTGGATTCTATTAAATTGATATATCCTACGCACGATTTGGAGGATGATATTTTATATGCCAAGGCTAAAATTTACTACAAGCAAAGGGATTTTGAGAAGAATGCAGAAATGTTACAACAAATCATTGACGGCTATCCGAAAAGTATTCGAGTAGATAATGCGTTGTATGAATTGGCGCTTTTGTATGAGAAACAGTTGGATGACACTGAAAAAGCTAAAACGCTCTATCAAAAACTATTGCTTGACCACTCCGGAAGTACCTTCACCGTAGATGCACGTAAGCGTTTCCGCGCCTTGCGGGGAGATGGTGTTCAATAGGCTTTAAGCTATTAATCTAAGATAAACTTCTTTAAAAAGGATTGCTTTACTCGCTAAGGCAATCCTTTTTGGGTACAAGACCCTACGTAATTTTGCTTGCTGCGCAGTCCAATAGAGTGCGTTGGAGCGTGGGAGTGAGTGTGTCCTTGCTACTGTTTGAAATTAGATTTCAGATCATAGGCATATCGTCATTTTTTTAAATCATAAATAGGCTCACGTTGCGAGAAAGCCAAGGGGGTAAGCTGGCAAAACCACTACCAAAAAAGTCTTTTCTGTCTAGTACGTCATGTGTGCTTAAAAAATCGCCAAAACAATAATGCCACATTTCATTTTCTGAATAAAAAACGCAGAAGTTGACGCTAAAGCCCTAATTCTTCTTAAGTTTTGAAAAAAATTACCCAAGCAGGCAGTTTTTTATAGGATTTTTATAATATTTGCTACCAATAAATCATTTATTGCCAAATTGTTATCATTTATTGAAGTTGAACACAAAATAAAAGTACTTCACCTTCTTAAAAAGTACTAGAAAAAATGGGTTTCAGCCGCTTTTTTCGTAATTTATGCAACTTCTCGTACATCCATGAGCAAAATATAGCTAGGGTACGAAAACAGTAAGGCAGTCCTGATTTTTCGCCCAAGCATCAAGTATCTAATTTTTTTATACCAAATTCTTGGTCTTATCATCTAGCCTTATGCCTATTTTGCCTTTGGAAACACCCAAACCTAAACCTATTATGATATTATACAATGTAACAGTTTGTATTGACAATGACGTGAAAGACGATTGGATGGAATGGATGCAAAAAACACACATTCCTGATGTAATGAACACTGGATTATTTTTAGAATACAAAATGAGTCTTATACTTGGAGAGGAAAACGAAAAAAGCACCACACTAGCTATTCAATATCTTTGTAAGGATATTGCGGATTTTGAAAAATATCAAAGTAAGTATGCCCAAAAATTGCAAGCAGACCATAACGCTCGCTATAGCGGAAAGTTTGGAGCGTTTAGAACCTTATTGCGTGTAATTTCTCAGGATAAAATGACTAGGAATTAAGCGTTTTCGACGCTGCCACTTGAAAAGATGCCTTGACAAAGGTATCAAATCACCTAATAAACTCCTTACCAAGAATTCCCCATCGGTTTAGAAAGGATAACAAGACTTTCCCCGAGGCAATTTCTTGGCAAGGGTTTTATTAATAAAACGTTCAATACCTTTACATATACTTTTGCTTAACGAACCAAGGGGTTGAAAACGAGAATTGCTGCTATCAATCGACCTCACTTATTCCTGAAAATAGATTCGCTTTACACGTCCTGAAATAGCCGTTAAAACTTCATAGGGAATCGTTCCTACATCATTGGCATACTCGAGAATTGACCGTTGTTCACCAAAAATGACTACTTCATCGCCCTCTTTCGCTTGAGGAAGCTCCGAGAGATCAATCATACTCATATCCATGCATACGTTTCCAATAACTGGAGCTAATTGATTGTAGAGCAAAACATGTCCTTTTCCTTGACTCAATTGACGGGAAAAACCATCAGCATAACCAATACTTATCGTGCCTATTCGAGTAGGGAGAAGGGCTTTTCCTGCCCGGCCATACCCGACAGTTTCCTTGGGTTGAAGTTCCTTGATTTGAGAAATAGTTGCCTTGAGGGTGCTCACGACTTGTAGGCGATTTTGAAATTCTCCACTAGCATCTACGCCATAAACGCCAATCCCCAAACGTACCATATCAAATTGCTGTTCAGGGAAGCGAACAATTCCACCTGAATTCAGCATATGCCGCAAGGGCCTGTACCCTAGTGAACGAATTAGCTGTCCAGACATGCTCCTAAATAACTGAAATTGGTGTTGTGTAAACTCATCATGCCGCCCATCCTCACTTCCTGCTAAATGCGAAAATATAGAGCCTACTTTTATTTGCTTGCTAAGCTCTTTTAAAGCCTTCTCTAAATTCGTTATGTGTTGATTTTCAAAACCTAAGCGTCGCATCCCTGTATCCAAATTTATGTGAATGGGATAAGGCAAGGAGGGTTGTTGCTGTTGTACTGCTTTCGCAAATTTTTCCAACAAGCTCAAGGAATAAATCTCAGGTTCTAAGCGATGGCGAATCATGGATTCAAAGCCTGCTTCTTCAGGATTGAGCACCATTATAGGTAATTGAATTCCAGCTTCCCGAAGCTCTACCCCTTCATCCGTATAGGCTACCGCCAAGTAATCCACTTTTTGATATTCCAACAAACGTGCTACTTCTACACTGCCACTTCCATAAGCAGCAGCTTTCACCATCACCATCATTTTGGTCCCCGATTTCAGCGAACTTCGATACACATTTAGGTTATGTGCTAGGGCGCTGAGGTTGATTTCGAGTACAGTTTGGTGCGCCTTCTTTTCTAGGAGTGAAGCAATGCGTTCAAAAGCATACTTCCGCGCACCTTTCAACAAAATCGTCGAATTTTTAAAGGAAAAACGATAAAAATGATGGAGAAAATCTTCTGTTTTTGAATAAAATAGCGTTTCAATGCTACTAGGCAAGTTGCTCCTTAGGCTAGTTACGTGATGACCAATGCCAATGACTTGATTTATTTTACTTGCAATGATTAAATTAGCAATGGTGGCGTATAGTTTTTCCTTCTCCTGGCCACTTTGCAAAATATCGGAAAGAATAAGTATTTTTTGCTCGTGAAGTGTTTGACGACTCAGAAAATCTAAAGCAATATGCAAGGAATTTAGATCCGCATTATAGCTGTCATTTATCAAGGTGCAGTTGTTGATAGCAGCCTTCAATTCTAAGCGCAAGGGAACCGCTTCCAGCGTAGCCACACGTCGTTCAATTTCTGCTTGAGGAATACCTAAATGTAAAAGCATAGCCCAGCAGTGTACACTATTCTCCAAATACGCTTCATCCGTGAAGGGAACCGTTATCTCAATCTTCTTTTGTTGGTAAACAGCTTGTATAACAGAGCGTTGTCCTCCTTTCTGGGTATGGGTAATTTGTAGGTCGGCCTTAGATTTTGTAGACCATGTAAAATGTTGCTTGTCGTTAAATTGCTTAAGCGCAGCAGGGACACGGGCATCATCTACTCTATAAATAATCGTTTTGCAAGGTTCAAAAAGCTTGATTTTTTCTTGAATTTTTTCTTCATCGTCCTTAAATCCTCGACTATGAGCTGCACCAAGATTCGTGAATAGACCGATTTCACAATCAATCATAGGTGCTAAACGTTTCATTTCTCCTGTTTGAGAAATACCCGCTTCGAAAATACCCAAATCGTACCCATCATCAAGCTGCCAAACGGAGAGCGGCACGCCTACTTGTGAATTATAACTCTTCGGGCTTTTGACAATGGTAAAATCAGGTGCCAATAACAAGCCTAACCACTCCTTAATAATGGTTTTCCCATTGCTGCCCGTAATTCCGATCACCTTTAGTTGATGTTCTTTTCGGTGATAAGTGGCTAGGGCTTGTAGCGCTTCTAAGGAGTCTTTTACTTGGATGAAATTGGCCTTTGGATAATTCGAAATATCCATAGCACTACTGACAACAAAATGGCGGATTCCTGCTTGGTAGGCATCTGCTATAAATTGGTGACCGTCATTGCGTTTACCGATTAGCGCAAAGAAAAGCGCATATTTTTTATGGGCAATGCTTCGACTATCAAGGACAATATGCTCGACCCATTCTTCCTCAAAAACCGTAGGGTTGAGAAAAGAACCGTTTATAATTTCCGCAATGTCGATTATGTTGTACAGCATAAAGCTCTTGTAGAGTTAGGAATTGGGAATGACGAATTACGAATTACGAATGATGAATTAAGAGTCCATGCCGTTTAGTTATCCACGATAGCTATCGGGACTTAGCCGTATTTTCACTCATTTCGTCCTTATATTCACTTTCTTGTCATTTTTATATCGTCAAAACTTATATTTCCTTATGTGCCTTCTATGTTTCAAATTTGCCAAGAGTAGTTCTCCATTTCAAACTAATATCCTCCCGCCTTCATTTCCTCTGCGATCTTCTCGCCCAATTTCATTCCCCATTCTTCACCCGCTTTCATCGATTCTTGTGATATTTGAGGCATGAGCTTAATGGTTTTCTGCCCAATAGGCGTTTGGTAGAAAGCAATCAATGCCTTGATATCCTCCTCCGTATAATACTTATCATAAATAGGAACCACTAAATCAATTAAGTCATTCGGATTGACTTTCTTCATGAATTCATCCCAAAACTCGTCAGGTACATTCGTAAATGCTTGTTTATAGCTGCTAATCATTTGTTGCATAGCCATAACGCCCATTTCTCCCGAACCTGTTAATTCAAGAAATTTACGAATATCTTTTTCTTTGTTGGTATCTTGCGCAATACCTGCTAGGCTAAAGACTAGCAATAGGGATAGTATGAATAGTTTTTTCATGTTTGAATGAGTTTTCTGTTTTTAACAGCCTTTAAGTAGAGAAAAGTTGGGGTATCACTTAAAAATAATACCCCAATTTGAAGCACTAAAGTTACAAATATCCTACCATAGGAAATAGAATATGCCTATTTTTGCGCACAAATTAGATTTCCTTACTCTTTCTACTTAACCAGCACAAATTAAGGTCATGTACAACGATAGCTTAGTCTTTGATTTACTTAACGAAGAGCTTACTCGTCAACGAGAAGGCGTTGAGTTGATAGCCTCCGAAAACTTTACGAGTCTTGAAGTTATGAAGGCCATGGGGTCTTGTCCTACCAATAAATATGCGGAGGGCTACCCGGGGAAACGTTACTACGGTGGCTGCCAAGTCATTGATAAAATTGAGCAATTGGCTATTGATCGAGCAAAGAAGCTTTTTGGAGCGGCTTTCGCCAATGTACAACCTCATTCTGGTGCTCAAGCCAATGCGGCGGTTTTCTTGGCTTTACTGCAACCTGGCGATAAAGTCCTTGGTTTCGACCTTTCGCATGGCGGCCATTTATCGCACGGTTCGCCTGTAAACTACTCTGGAAAAGTTTACAATCCAACGTTTTATGGCGTAGAGAAAGAGACGGGCTTAGTGGATATGGATAAAGTGGAAGCTATTGCAAAGAAAGAGCAACCTAAATTAATCATCTGTGGGGCTTCTGCTTATTCGCGAGATTGGGATTATGCTCGTTTCCGTGCTATTGCTGATGAAGTTGGTGCTTTACTCTTAGCGGATATTGCTCACCCTGCTGGTTTGGTGGCTGCTGGACTTTTGAACGATCCTATGCCGCATTGCCATATTGTGACCACAACGACACATAAAACGCTTCGTGGCCCTAGAGGTGGATTGATTATGATGGGGAAAAACTTCAACAATCCTTGGGGTTTAAAAACGAAAAAAGGCAACTTACGTAAAATGGCTGGGATTGTTAATTCTGGTGTTTTTCCTGGTATGCAAGGTGGTCCCCTAGAACATGTTATCGCTGCTAAGGCCGTGGCTTTTCACGAAGCGTTACAACCATCCTTCAAAACGTATGGAGAACAAGTGATCAAAAATGCGCAGGCTATGGCAACCGCATTCATAGAAAAAGGCTACGGCTTGATTTCTGGCGGAACAGATAATCACTTGATGCTTTTAGACTTACGCTCCAAAGGAATTACGGGAAAACAAGCAGAAAACGCCCTTGTTAGTGCTGACATCACCGTGAATAAAAACATGGTTCCTTTCGATACAGAGTCTCCATTTGTGACGTCTGGTATCCGTGTAGGAACGCCAGCCATTACCACAAGAGGTTTACAAGAAAAAGACTGTGTACAAGTCGTTGAATGGATCGACCAAGTCGTTCAAAACATTGATAATGATACTGTTCTTAAAAATGTAAAAGGGGAAGTGAATGAGTTTATGGAAAATTTCCCTCTTTATCCTGCCTATGAAACGATGGTAGGCTAACTGAAAAAGCGCATTTTAAGAAAACAGAAGGTAGTATCAAGCTCCTCCTGAGGATTTTCAAATGATTGCAAGGAATAGCTCTGCTTCTATTATTGAGCATTGGCGATTTCTCTTTGCGACTGTTGAGGCTTTGAAGGAGGAGTTTATTTTTCGATGCGTATATCAGGGAATCTTTTTCTTAAACGATAAAGAATAAAATCTCGAAACTGATAGTATTTACCGTTTTTCCTTGGATTTTTGTACTTCTCAAGTAATGCTTGGACTTTACGTTCTAATTTTAGACCGCCTTGATTCCAGTTTGAATGCCCCGCAGCTCGTGTTAGTTCTTTAGAAATGGCTTTCCAAACAAAGGCCCTTTTGTCTACAAGTGATTCACAGTTAAGATTTAATTTATCTTCGAAATCTTTCTTACAATTTTCAGGAATTATTATTTTTCCTTTATCGGTATAGCGTAGTTGCTCAAAAAAACGCTTGTGCTTATTATCCGATAAATTGGGTATGATGCATAGCTCGTATTTATCTTTTTTTACATCACAATGTCGATCTTTATTAGCTTTATTTTCAGGGCAAGCACAAAATAAATTGTAGTAGTCGACTCTTAAATCCTCTCTGACTTTTTGTTCTTCATCACAAGTAAATTTCACCAAATCTGCTCGTGTAATTTGGCCATTAAAAATACTTTGTGGCTTGAAATGTTCTATTCGCATCAAAGGAATTTCTTTTCCCTCATCTCCCATTCGAGTTTTGATTTCTCTCATACAATAGCAGCACAAATAGCCTTGTTCCCTAGCCAATTGTTGCTGTAAAGCTTTTCTTGCATCTGCGCTTAAATCGTCAAAAGTATCTTGAGGCTCAACATCTCCTTCTTGAATTTGTCGCTTATAATCACGTAAAGCAATCGGCTCGTGTCCTTCTTTTTTTATAAAACGCATAAGTGGGATTATTCTTCAAACAAATCAATTAAAGTCTTTGCCTGAACTAAGTCTCCGTCATCGTCACCGAGATCAAGTGCTAACTCAGCCATTAATGCTTTCGCTTTCTTCATGCCTTCTCCTGTTTCTTCATCAATCAAGACATATAACTTATCAATTTTATCTTGAATAGCTTTTGGCCGTGGAACAACTCCCATCCAATCGTAGAAAATACTTTTTAGATGGCGGCCATATATATGCTTCTCGCGAGTCACTGTCCCATCAGGGTTTATGATGTATAATGCTTTGCTCTTTATAGATAAATGACTTGCCACTAATGGCGAATGAGTAGTTATAATAAATCGAGCATTTTTGAACTTATTAGCTAGTACATTTAAAATATTCCGCTGCCATTTAGGATGCAAGAAGGTTGCAATTTCATCAATTAATACAATCGCTGGTGCTTCTGCGAATTCTATTGAATATTCATTAGCTTCTGCTAATCGCTTTATAAAATGACCAACCCAAGAAAATAAATTCTTATAGCCTTGGCTCAATAGACTAAATAGAACAACTTGATTGTTATTAATAGAAACCCACAAAAGACGATCTTTATGATTCACATCCTTGAAACTTATGGGCATTTCTGTAATTTCGGAAATTACTTCAAAAACAATATCCCTTACTTTTCTTTCGCCACTTCCTTCTCCTTTTTTTTGTGCATCTCCCTCTAAGCCAATCAACCAATCCGATAATTGCTCAAATCTATCATCTTCCTCATCATAAAGGAGTGGTAGAATATCTTTTACATTCGGCTCTTTTATGGATTCTGAGGGTAATCCATTGGTTTGTTTTCTACTATTTCGTCCTTGTATTTGTGAATAGCCAATGATTAGGTTTTTGTAAAAATTTTGATCAAATGTAGCTCCGAAATATTTTTTATCTCTAGCATAGTCATCTTTAATCTCTACTAGTCTATTTTCTTTTCGATAGATTAATACCACCTTATTTCGATAAGGTTCCCCCATATTGTAATCCAAACTAATTGAACCTTCTTGGGCATATTTTATAGCTCCTTTTTCTTCATTTTCTATTTTTAAAAAACGTTGCAGCTTCAGGTTAAATAAATCTACCATCGTAGTTTCATTCGCTCCTGTTATAGCTAGGAGAAATGCTCGTAGTATCGTTGTCTTTCCTATCCCATTTTCGCCAAAAATACAAGTAACTCGCTCGCTCAAATCAATTTCTATTGAATTGAAATGACCTATATTTTTCAGGGTAAGTAGATTAGGTATTATTTGGGGATTAGACGCTGTATCTTTTATGATAGGTTCCTTTTCCTTGGTAAGGAGTTTATCTTGATAGCGCAAAGCGATTTCTAGTTGCTGTTCAAATTTTTCTTTGTCAAGGAAATTGATACCTAAATCATTGTTTCTTGCTAGTTCATTTTGAAGAAATGTATCTATGATTATTTTATCTCTGGAGATAAATTCTTCCAATACTTGTAAATAGTCTTTTTGCCAGTCTTCATAAAAGATCTTTGTCCAAATATTAATCTGTTTACCATTTCGTTTTAACTGTTTGAAATCAGTTATGATGCTAGCAATATATTTAAAAAACTGGGCTTTTTTTACAGAATCTTCTGCTGAAAGTACTAACTCCATAGAACCATCAGAACTGATTTGGAGGAAAATATTGTCAGTTTTATTTATCCAATCTGAACCATTCCAAAAAGATATGTTAAAGTGGGAATCATCTCCTTGAAACCAAAAACCATTTAAGTACCCTTCAAGGCGATTTTGGAGTTTGAATAAGAACTTATTATCCTGTTGGTTCCGATTGCATAAGAATTCTAATACTTTTTCTTGGTAATTAGATAACTTGGTACTAAGAAAAAAATTGAGGGGAAGTTCTTGTATATTCTTTAATGTAGAATCTTTATCTAGTTTGAACCATGTATATTTTTTAGATGTCATATACAGCGCAAACGTTGCTTTTGCCTTTGCTAATCTAAATCTGATTTCATTTAAATTTTCGGTTAGATGTTCATTATTTCTATTATCTCCAACTATGATAATTTTTACTACTCCCAATAAATTTAAATGTAATGTAATGCTAAAATTTGTTCTACGGTAGACAATCTCATTTATTGCATTTCTTGGATAACCTAAATCATCTACTAAATATTTTATTATTCGATTCTTTATTACGTCTTTATGCATAGCAAAGTAATTTCAACGTGTATAGGTCAGTACTTTAGAAAAATGAGTGACTTGTACCTCACAAAAATAACTATTCAAACAACAAAACCAATTATTTGTCACCATTTTTCGCATTTTCCTTGTACAAAAAAATCCCGCTAAGAACATTAGCGGGATTTTTTTATGATGAATTTAAACTGAATAAACGTTATTGCGTCAAGGCAAATCGAATCATCACCCCACCCGATGAATTGGTGATAGGGTAAGAGGCCGTCGTTGCAGGAATCGTCTTACTGCGGTCGAAGAACAAGCGGACATTCAGTTGTTTGCTGACAGCGTAATCGATAGATGGTGACCAACGAATTGATTTTGTACCTCTAGTCGCTAGAGAAACATCTTGATCTAGAACGTGTTGTATTGTTTTATCATCACGGACAGATAAATCAAACTTGAAATTCAGATCGTTCTCCAACTTGTCATCCTTTTTCTTCCCGATCTTAATATCGAAAGGTAGTTTTAAGCCTTTTACTCGATAACCTAATCCAATAGTAAATTCTTCTGTTTTAGATTCTACGACTTGGAAATCGGTCAAACTAAGTGCTAGATTTCGGCTTTTCTTCCATTCGAACTTGTAGGTCATTCTTAAATCGAACATCCAAACCAATAAGCGGTGCTAACTGCTCGCTAATAACGATGTCTGGAATCTCATACCTAGAGTGGTAATTCGATGTATTTTGATTGATGTTGGCAGTCGTTGTATTCGAGAAGTCGTAATTCGTTCGATAGCTGTTGATCGTTAATTTTGAAGAATAACCGTGGGAGATATTGAAGCTCGCAAATAGCTTGCTAAAGGCTTTGATTTTACTCAAACCATTATAACTTATCTTCCAATTTGGTTTAGGTATCAGGCGCTTGAAACTTAATGGATAGGAAGCCGCGTCTTTACCTGTATAAGCTGCTAGGAAAGCAGGAATTAGCACATCTTGCTGGAATCCTCCAAAACCTTCTTGATAAAGAGAGTCTGAATTGACAGCACCACCGGGAATATACCCTACTAAACGTTCTGAGATAACGCTTCGATTAGCTTCAAACGCTTGGAAAGCAGCATTCACCGAATTACTATCCAGCTTCTGGAACATTGTCCCCATGGAGTAGAAAGAGAGGCTCAATGAACCATTTTCTAAGCGATTCAGATGCTCATATTCGCCACTAAATTCATCTTGTACTTTATAGTATTCCGATTGATTTTCACTCAAGGAGCGATTCATGCTTAAATCAATCTTAAAATCTTTGAAAGGTTCTACCGTAATTTTACCATCAATACTATTGGTATACCCTGCCGTAACTTGCCTGTTCAGCAAAGGATCCGCAGTAATCCAGCCATTACTACCTGCACGATTTAGCCACCAATCATCCGAAAGACCATTACCAGAACCAAATATAGGTTCATTCAGTAGAGGTTGTCTCAAACCGAAGACGTAATCCCATCCTGGAGCAGAAAAACGTTGAATCCCAGCGCCTGCAAAACCAGGTCGAAGATCCGAAAATTCCTTATCCATCCCTAGAACACTCGTCTGCGGCATGTAGCCTGGAACAACAGAGTTCAATTGTTGAGAATAAGAGAATCTAGCCTTACGTAAAGACATCAAAGGACGAAGCAAGATCCGTTCAGCTATGCTAGGTTCACGTTCTTCTTTCTTCTTATCATCTTTTCCTTTCGTAGGCGTATTAGGTTTAGCGGGTGTTTTACTTCCTGCCTTAGAATTGTTATCTTTTTTCGGCTTCGGTCTGCTGTTGATTTTTTTCAAATATTTGACCTTGTTGTACAATTTCACAAAGTCTAAATCAGCATTCACTTGACGATTTTGTCCATTTTGAATGACATTTCCTAGATCCTCTACGTTTAATGCAGCAGCACTCCAAGTATAATTTCCAGAGTATTGAGCTTTCAGCGTTGTCCAATCAATTAACGGAATCAACTTGGTCGGGAAAGTATAACTTAACGATACATTTTGATTGTAATTTTTTGTACGACCAAAATTACGCAAGTTCATTCTAAGGGTATCCCTATTCTCTTGTATACGCCAATCTCCTTGTCCTTCATCAATTACGGCATTATTATTCGCTGTGAAATTGAAATTCAAGGATTTCGTGAAATCCCAACGGAAATTGTAGGCACGATCCCAAGTAAAACGCTTGTCGAAATAGGTGCTTTTTTCTGGCAATTCAGAGAAACGATAGACGATTTCTCCACGATGCCTATTCAAATCATTTCTAAAACCAAAGGAATTCGGTATTGGATTTACATTGAAGTCCTTTACAATGCCTAGCCACTTGCTTTTGCTCTTTATCAATTTCTTGAAAGGCTCAAGCGGTTTAGATTGAATAGAGTAGTTGTAATCCAAGGATCCACGATGTGTGGTGACATTATCACTTCGGATAATCGGATCTCTTTTGAAAGTATTCGACCAAGCATAGGTTGCACTCCAGTTTTCAATATCGTAAGGCATAGGCTTACGCTTAGAATTGGTTCGCTCCTTGCGCACGTTGGTTAAGTTGATACTCTTTATCGCCACCACATCTTGAGATTGCTCTTTGATAGAATCTCTAACTTCTCTATTAGGAGCGTTTCGAATGTTTTCTTTTAGCTTGATATCTAGAGCGTAAGGGTCAAACTCAGGATTTTTTACCGTTTTAGAATACTGCGCGTAAAATGGAATTCGCACACCCGATTCTTTAGGTAAGAATTTGCCAACCTCTAAGTTCGTTGCAAGGTCATACTGAGTTACCTCTTCTAAAGCACGTTGAGCGACTCTTTGTTCTAGTCCTCCCCAACCAATACCAGTATAGTTTACTGAAGCTGAAAGGTTACCTAAATCCGCTAATTTGACATCCATTCTTGCAAGTCCAGCCATTCCACCACGCTCATCTAAGCCGCTCAGGCGCAACTCATTCACCCAAATCTCTGAACAAAGGTTACCACTGCCATCATCTGCATTACGAACACCAACCATTAAGCTTTTTACTTGGCCTAAATCAGGATTTCCCTTAATCCGAATACTATTATTGGGCTTTTCAGGATCCGTAATCTCATATTCGTCTGAACCGGGCGTTCCTGAGGCGTTTCGTTCTACTTTTGCATTCCTAAATAATTCCAATGGGAAATTAAATTCATTGTCTTCCAACCAAATGAGATCCGCATCGGAGACTGCTTGCCCTGTAGTGGGAAGTTCACTCATCGTCAAAGGAATTTCATACTCATAATAATTATCGACAAAATCACTTCCCATACGAATGAAGGCCGTCATTTGCCCTGGCTGGATATCTGTATCTTCCAACGCCTCCGCGTGGATGAACATTTTCATCTTATTATACCGCCGCATATCAAGGTTGAGGTTCTTGAAAATCCCTCGCGCATCGCCATCGGCTAAATTACAAACCCTTAGAGAAAGCGATTTTTCGTTTTGCAGCGCATTCGGAAAGGCCCCGACGGAATTCTCTCTAGAGACCCCTGGTGGGAGTACATAATTAAAAGGTGTTCGAGAGCTATTTTCTTCAAAGCTAATATCCGTCACATCAAACTGAGTGTCAGGGTCTGCTACAATACCATCATTTAGTGGACGGTCGTAAGTTCTCCATTGATTTCTTACGAGCTCTAAGCTACCAAATCGTAGGATAACTTCTTCATCAAAACCATGCATGTACATGCGAATGAATCGAATAGAGCGGAAATCCTGAATTCCTCCATAAGCTTTTGTAAATTCTTCTACAGGAATTTTGAATTGATACCAAAGACCGCGCCCCGGCATACTTTCATTATCCGTTCTATTATCCACTGTATCTACCACAAAAGGAGAACGCAACATCGCGCCTTCCCCTGCACCAGGGTTATTATCAGGACGTATGGAGATTTTATACTCATAAAAAGCTTCCGTCTCGCTGATGTTTCCATCGTCATTAATGTCCTCTGTATCAGGAATACCTGTATTTGAACTCGGAACATTAGAAGTCGGAGTTAGCGAATTTCCTTGCGGATTGTTATATTTTTTATAGCGATCAAGGATGGAGGTTGCGGATGGGTCACCTAAGGCGCCATAAGCTTCTTCATCCCTGATAAACAGGTAGTCATCATTCGAAGGGTCTTCATTATAGGCCGTAGCAAGATTACTAGGTAAGGCGTTCAAGAAGTCCGCAAAATGAGTACGTTCACCTTCATTATCTAAACCGTCTAAACCAACATCTTGCTTGACTTGGTCGGCTTGGTTGGAAGTAAAGGCATTATTCACTAGAACAGCAAGTGAAGGAACTATCCCCCACTCCGTCGTCTCCGTTTTACCTTCCGTATCTCCTCCAGTAGGTAGGCCGTCTTCGTAGAAATACTTGGAATCCTTCAAGATATCTTCCGATACACTTCCTAAGTTGAAATAGAGATCCCCCCCATTTCCTCCTTTACTTTCATGGAAAGGACTAAGCATCCAAAATTCGATGAACTCAATATTCGATTGCTCAAAATCAGTGGTTGATATCTTCCGCTGAATTCCCCCCCAGCGAGTCTCCGGGTCATTTAAGGAACCATCAATCTGCCCTGCAATGTCAATACCTGCTGAAGTTGCTGTAGGTTCAATATCAAAGTTGTAGGGCCCTCGTTCACTAGGATAAAAAGCGAGGTCAAGTGTTTGTAAACCAAGGTTTGCTACACCGTTTTGAGAAGTACGATTCTTAAAAATATCTGTCTCAAAAAATCGTGTGGTGTAAATACCATCATCCTGTGGATTGGCAGAACGATTCTGCAAATCAGCTTCGATACGATACCAAGCTAATTTAGCACGGTTTTTACCATAATCTAAGTTATTGATTAAGGTAGCTTCAGGGAAAAGTGGCGTGTTAGGCGTACTTGCTAATGCCCAATTGACAGGGCTAAATTTGAGATCAAGGCTATTAATACTTCCTTCAAAATCATCTAGGAAAACCGTACCTCCCTTGTCCCCATCACCATCTACAGAGTTCAAGGCTTTCGAGTGACCTGGCTTTAGCCATGCTCCTTCTGCCGTCAAAGATATATTGGAAGGTTCTTTAGTTTGGTATAAAGGAAGTTTATCCAAAGCTTTTGTTAACCAAGGAGCTTCTTTACTATAATTAAGGTCTAGTCCATAGATGCTATTCGAAATAGGGTCATCGCCTACATTCACTTTCTGTGTAAATGGGCGTTCGGAAAGGTGCATGAAGGTACCTCCGATATTGATATCTTTTGACAGTTCATAGTCCAAACGCGTACCAAAGAGCGTTTTGGTTTGGAAACTAAATAAGGTATTATCTTCATAGGAAACATTAATCGGTACTCCATCGCCAATATAAGCTTCATTAAGTACTCGTACACGACCAATATTGTAATCTATTTCGTAATCTTGTCCTTCTACCAATTCTCGACCTCCAGCCGTAACGGTAACAGAACCAGGAGGAATTCCAAAGGCTCCAAGGGAGATTTCTGAAGAAACAGACGATTTATAACTTCCTTTAAGTAAAAAGCGATTTAACTCCGGATAATTTCTTGCAATGGTGACTGTCGAATCGTAAAGTTGATGATAGACATATTTTTCTGCTATAGCATCTCCTTCAAATTTATCTTCCATATACTCTCCAAAAGGCTCTAGTACAGGAAATACGACACGACCATTCTTTGGGTTTATAGTAATGCCCGGTACGAAGTCAAAATTACCATCAGGAACAGGATCCGCATAAGCATTCAAGTTATCCAAATTCAACAAGGTAATTAAAGGACATTTAGCGAATGGCCCCTCTGTGATAAAGCGTTTTTCACCTTTTCCAGGGTCTTGATAAACAACATCTAGCTCAAAATCTTCACGATTTACTTGGAAAGCACCAATAGCATAAACGTTTTTCATCATCAAATCCCATATCGGTAAATCAACACGAGGTGTCGTACTCTTCAACATCTTGACAAACAAGACGTTGCCATCAGCGGGCACATCATTTGTAAATTCACCAACGTTATACACTTCTCCGTTGTAGGTATATTCATAAGCAACCCCTAAGACTGCATCCGGCTGTAAGTTGACATTCAAACTAATATAGCCTAAATCAGGATGCACGGTATATTCACTAGGTTTTAGGAGTACAGCCCTTACCCTTTCAAAGTCTTCTGCTTGCTTAAATCGAAACTGGGAACTTGTTAAGGTAGAAACGGTATTATCGACATCTCTAGCATTAGGGTTATTAGCTAAACGCTCATAAAGTGGATTATTTCTGTTTTCTGGTAAGGGATTCATTTCCACATCTTGATGTGGAGGTATAGGAGGTATAGGATTGTTAAGGAAAAAATCTGAATTGGGTTTTACATTTTCTGCTTCTCCTAGATCCATTAGTGCCACAACATCTCTAACGTCCTCACTCTTATTTTGTGTATTGGTTACCCATACCTCTATTTTATTGATTTTAAATAGTGTATTGATATTGGGGAGATTGGATTGCAACTGGTTGAAGTTGTCTCGATTATAATGCGAGATCAAAAAGTGGCGATTTTCATCATAACGATCTGCTGCTACTTCAAATTCTTGGATTTGAGCACCTCCTTGTACTTGAACTTGTTGTTGTCTTGATTTTTTCTGCGAAACAACTGCGGCAACTTTCAAACGACCAAATTGCAATTCAGTTTTTACACCGAAAAGACTTTGACTTCCTTGAATAAGTTGGCTGCGTAGCGGAAGGCTAACATTACCCGCTTCGATTTTTTGAATGATTTCATCCTCAAAGCCAGTATACTCCAATTTCATTTGGTTTTGAACATCGAAGGTAGCTTGCGTATTATAATTGGCCGTTAGTTTTAGTTTCTCTCCAATTTTCCCCACAATATTCATCTGGATAGCCATGTCAAAATCAAATCCCCCTTGCTTACGCTGCCTTTCCGTCAAAATGGGGTTATCAACTCGTTGAAAATCTCCTCCAAAAGTCAAATCAATATTTCCATTAGGGCGAATATCGACCGTGGTTCCACCAAAAAGACGGTCAATCAAAGAGCTTTTGATATTGCTTCGATAACGATCTATAGGATCTTTCACACCTCCACCAACAGAAGCATCTTTGGACAACTGTTGGAAATAGTCTCTTTGTTCCGTTTTGGCAGTATACTCTAAGTATTCTTCTAAGGTAAGGTAGGTTGGAGGCCGATAATCCTGATCACCAACTTTTTCTCGAATAATGTAGTAGCCAGAATCAGGATCATATTCTACTTCTTTTTCGATAGAAGGCGGATCATCTAAATCGAAGGGATTTACTTGCTCATCTGTAATAAAATCGCCTGCTCTATCTTGGATAGGAGGCAGCGTATCTTCAGGGTTGGTATACTTTCCGTCATCTTCCAAAAAGGAATCGACTAAGCTAGTGTCTTGATTTACCGATTCCTTGACATTAGATACCCCTGAAAAGGGATCCTCCATATTATAATTGTTGCCCAAGCTAGCAAAACCAGCAAAAGCACAAAAAGTTAACAGTAGGGTGCTAAAAAGACCTTTAGTTGTCATAAATCTTGAGTTTCCATAAAATAGCCTAGTGTCAGTTAATAAATTAACTGTCTAGTTCTATAATTGCATTCTTATATGGCATTTAAAATGAAAAATAACAGGTTAAATAACGAAGAAGTAGAAGCATTACGAGGTGTTTATACCGTAAAAACTTCCTTTTCGTTTCCTGTTAGGCTCATTTTTTCTGTTTTTAAAAGTAAAATTATTCCATAGGCTCTAATGCGGGAAAGATAAGGTTTTATGAAAAATCGTTTAAAACTAAACGAATAACGTTGCATGATATTGCCACTAGGGCTAAGATAATTTTTTCAAGGCGAGCTTGATAAGTACCTCAGCATTGGCGGTACTTGGTTCAGCTGCCATAACGGTCTTAATGGCTTTTTGCACACGCGCTCTATTAAACCCTAACGTTACCAAAGCTGATAACGCTTCCTCCCGCAATGTATTATTTCCAACAGCAACAAGCACTGAGTCTCCTCCAGTTTCTTTCATTAATTTGTCTTTCAGCTCAACAACCAATCGCTTAGCGGTTTTTGGGCCAATGCCTTTTACGCTATTTAGCACCGCAATATTCTCCCCAATAATGGCACTTCTAGCCTCTTCCGGCGAGATAGAGGATAACAAAATTCGAGCCGTATTCGGTCCAATCCCCGATACCGATATCAAATGGATAAATAATTGCCGTTCTTCATTGTCTGAAAAACCGTAAAGCGTCTGGCTATCTTCCTTTACGTGAAAATGGGTTAACAGTTTTACGGTTTCCAACTTTTCAATCCTCGCATAAGTATAAAGGCTAATATGGATACGGTAACCGATTCCTCCTACATCAACAATGACGAAGGTTGGAGTTTTGTAAGCAACATGGCCTTTTACGTAAGCAATCATTTCGTTAGATTTTTGCGACAAATTCGAACAAAGGTACAAAATACGTTTTATTAATTACTGTATTTCTGCTTGGTTTATGTCTAAGGAATGCAGGAATTAACAGGCTTTTTTGAAGTTTTCTTGAATTTTAGTCGTTATTCGGTAAAATTGAATGATTTCCATAGCTTGATGAGCCTCAATTTATTAAAATAAAAATGGAG
Organism: Saprospiraceae bacterium; assembly: GCA_020631545.1. Lineage (GTDB taxonomy): Bacteria > Bacteroidota > Bacteroidia > Chitinophagales > Saprospiraceae > JAHDHB01. The sequence goes on from JAHDHB010000024.1 coordinate 24,448, forward strand.
AATTAAGAACCGTAGATGTCCTTAATTCTCCATTTCTAACTTGACATAACACTAGAAAAAGAGCTAAAAATCTAAGTTTTAGTTAGCTTTTACTAGATTAACATCAAATGTTTCGTAAGGTATGCCTACCCCTTCGCGGTCAAATGCTTTCTTGATCTCTTCTTGGAAAAAGAAGTAAACATCCCAATAATGGGCACTTTTTGCCCAAGGACGTACTGCAAAATTCACAGAACTCCCTGCTAATTCCGTAACAAAAACATCATGTTCCTTATCTTTTAAGGTATGAGGACAAGCATCAATCACTCCACGAATTACTCGCTTTGCTTTATCAATATCATCGCTATAGCCAATGCCAAAAGTCATATCTACGCGGATTTCTCCTTTTGTCGAGATATTCTCAATAGGAGCAGAAGAAAGTGGCCCATTGGGAAGGATAATTGTTTTGTTATCAGGTGTTACTAGCTTTGTAGAGAAGGCTTGAATCTCTTCTACGACTCCAGTGTAGCCCATTGCACTTATTAAATCACCAACACGTATAGGCTTAAATATAAGCAGAAGTACCCCTCCAGCAAAATTGCCTAAACTTCCTTGTAATGCCATACCTACCGCAAAAGCCATAGCAGCAATCACCGCAGCAAAGGAAGCGGTATCAACGCCTAAAATTCCAGCTATTGCAACAAAAAGGAGAACTTTTAATAAAATTCCTAAAAGAGAAAGAAGAAAAGGACGTAAAGTAGGATCCACGTCGCGTTTTTCCATCATATTCGATACGACGTTAACTATTTTTCCGATAATCATCATACCGATTATCATCGCAACCAAGGCCATTAGCACCTTGGGGGCATACGCTACTACTTGGGCAAGTAGCGCCTCAATGTAATTGAAATCCATTGGAAATGTGTATTTTAATCAATAAATTTTATTCTGAGCCGCAAATATACAATTTTCGCTGCTATTTGTGAGGTCTTTTTAGGTAATGATATGACTATGCGGCAAATTTTCATCAAAAACAACAATAACATTATGTTTTAAACTCATTAAGAATGGAATATAAGTTATGTACTTGATGTCGATTTAAAAAAATGAAGTAATGACAGAAAGGAACGGGAAAAGGAATGTAGACCTTTCGGTGTCAACTTCTGTGTTTTAGTGCTGAAAATGAAATGTGGATTTGGCGTTTTTTTTACCATATAAGGCTCAAGACGGCTGCGCCATTAGCTATCCACGATAGCTATCGGGA
>JAHDHB010000562.1 GCA_020631545.1 Saprospiraceae bacterium
GCCAATAGCAAAAATTTAACGCAATATCCTTTACCGCAAAAGTGCCTCCATATCTACCTGACTTCGAAGTTATTCCTATTGAATTTGTCAATTCGATCCATTTTTTAGGTGACATGGTGAGACGATTATTCGTTGTATTTTCCAATACCGTGTGCAAATGCACACGTTTAAAAAGTGGATTATGTAATTTTTCCCACTCGTACAAATATCGTATAGTATTGGTGTTTTTCATCCAATTTTGAATAACAAACCTTGGTTCATCACTTGACTGTTTGGCTATATCAGTCAAGGAGATATAATCTTCTTCTTGTTCTTTTAGTATCGTTACTTGAGTTCCCTCTACGGTAATTATTTCTTTCTTTGCCATCAGCGTTTTTTATTTACAAATTCGAAATAAACTAAACAAAGGTACTAATTTACTACGTTTTATACTCTTTGAAATTAAGAAAAGGAACAATTTAAAATATCCAAAAGGATTAATCGGCAATTTGGAGAATTATGTTACTAATTTTTTGTACAAATAGGTCGAATAAACATGTTCCGTGGTTATATTTAAAAACCTAACAATGTATTACTTGTGGTACTTGATTTAGTGTCGCTAGTAATTTTTTTGAAAAATATACCGATTTCAACCCATGCTAAATTTGCACAACCTGCCATTTTCCAAGTTCTTTGTACCACATTAACAAATTGTAGGAAGGGAATAATTCTCAATTCTCCATTTTCAATTTTTTACAAATCCGCTTTTATGAAAACTTTTACAAAACTACTGCTCTTTCTTTTATTCTTCTTGGCTATAAATGAAGCAAAAGCACAAGCTCCAAGTGCAGAATTTACTTATCCTAGGTCTGGGCTGACGGCTAATTTTAACATTACCTATCCTGAAGCTAATACAACCTACGCTTGGGATTTTGGTGATGGAAATACAACTACAGGTTCAAATCCTTCCTACGCGTATACCACAGAAGGCATTTATGAGGCTACTACAAGTAAACACACTCAGTAAACCTCTCATGTCTTATAATGAATTTAATAAAAAGTCGAACTTTTATTACTCAAGAAAGTTCGGCTTTTATAGGGAAGTATATTATTTATGAAGAGTTTAATCTTAGGAATGAAGATTCTTCTTTCTCCGCTATTTACCAAGCAATAGTACCCCAAATACACAGAATCTAAACGACACAAGAAAGCCCTACCCCAATCAACAATAAACTTGTTGAGTAGGGGAGGGCTTTGTAAGTTTTGGTTGCTTCCTATTTCCAAGCAAGCACCTTATTCTAATAGGACGATTCTTTTACTGCCAACTTGTTTTGCTGATTGTACTTTAAGTAAGTACATACCAGAAGGTAAATCATTCAAATTGAAGGATAAAACTCGACTAGTTAGAGTTCCTTGATGAAGTACTTTTAATTTTCTTACTTGTACATCAAAGCGTGTAACTTCTAGAAGTTCTTCCAAATCTTGAAATTCAAAGTTAATTCTGAGTAGGATTAAATTTTGAAGTTTAAGTCATGGCTTGTTGCTGGTAAAGTAGTACTCCAATTCTAGGAAAAGGTTTCATTGTTGATTTTTTTAGGTGAATGTATACGGATTAAATGCTAAGTGAAATTCTTTGAGAGCTTGAAGAATTCAACTTACTAGGCTACGAATGTAAACAGCATATAATCTAAATAAAGGAACAAATATTGGAGGTTGTTAAATTATTTATTGGTTTAAATCTGATTTATAATTGATAATTATAAATGTATGTTTTAAAATTGTTATTTGTCTGAATATTGCACGAACCTTTGAATTTTCCTTAACTTGTAACTTTTAAAAAGAATCGTTTTACGATTAACATCGAATTTTCTCTTAATGCAGAACAAATGATTGATTTTGAAAAGCTTAAAACGATATACCAAATAGGGAAAGACCTTGAAGCGCAAGACATTTATAGTCTTATCAAATCTGCAAAGAACAAAACCTATGCTCCTTCAGAATATTTAATAGAAGAGGGAACGAAAAGGAGAGATATCTTTTACCTCAAAAAAGGCTTGATTCGGTCGTTTATCGTTAATGAGAAGGGAGATGAAATAACGATGGGCTTAAAATGGGAAAACCATGTGGTGGCTAGTCCCGATATAATATTGCATGGGCAAGCCTCTCGTTTTTATTTTCAAGCACTAGAGCATACGGACGTATTGTTAATGGATTATGATTTATTACAAAACATCATTTCTAAAAATCCTAAATTGGAAAAAAGTCGGAAATATATTTTCCAAAGAATGCTAAAAGAAGCTCAAGAGCGGATTGAATCTTTTGTCCTCTACTCTCCCGAAGAGCGTTATATTCGATACATTGAATCGAATCCAGAACTTATAAACCGAGTTCCGAATAAGTATATTGCGAATGTGCTAGGAATTACCCCCGTTTCGCTCAGTCGGATTCGAAAGCGTTTGGCAACTAAGAAATAGCGGATTTTACTAGGCTTTGAATCTCCCTGTCAGCTTCTTCTAAGGCGCTTTTTTTGTAATAACTAGTTTCAAGCGTTATAAGGAAAATTACTGCTTCTTATCTTTTGTTAACGTCTCTTCCTCTTTTTTGCCCTTACCTTTGGGGTAATATTAATAAGCACATTAACTAAAAGCAATGGAATTCAATTTTCAATATCTAATCCCCTTAGCAAGCAATCTCCTTCGTTATTTTATATTCGCTGGTATTCCTTTTTTGATTTTCTACATTGTTTTTCCAGAGCAATTTTCAAAAAATAAGATCCAAGCAAAGTTGGCGCGGCAAAAAGATTTTATACGGGAGATTCTTCATTCTGTTCAAACCAATTTTATAGTAGCAGGGGTAATCATGCTGTTTATTTTTACTCCGTTGAGAGAATATACACAGTTATATACTAATCTTACGGATTTCCCCTTGTGGTGGGTTCCCATGAGCATACTTTTAGCTTTAATAATTCATGATACTTATTTTTACTGGATGCATCGTCCTGTGCATCACCCGAAGTTGTATAAAACCGTTCATTTATTGCATCACAAATCCGTTAATCCTTCCCCTTGGGCTTCTTTTTCTTTTCATTTTTTGGAAGGAATCAGCGAAGCACTTATTGCACCTATCGTCCTTTGTCTTCTCCCAATACATCCTATTGCTCTAGCGCTCTTTGGGCTAACCTCTTTTTTGATAAATGTTTATGGCCATTTGGGGTTTGAGATAGCTCCAAAATGGTTTAGGCATTCCTTCCTTTTCCAAATCCTAAATACTTCCGTACATCACAACCTCCATCATGCCAAATTTAAAGGGAATTATGGCTTGTATTTCAGAGTCTGGGATCGAATTATGAAAACGGAACATCCTGATTATGTGAAGGAGTATGATCGCATCCAAGAAAAACGGTTCGGACTAAATTATGCGACTACTTGACAATTTTCGCTGCGGATTGCTAAAGGTTTAACAGGGACAACTTTTTATAAAAGGTTGTCCCTGTTGATTTTTTAGTCCATTTATCCAGTTTATACCTTCTTGATCACAGCATTTTGCCAGACGATGAAAAGAGGAAATAGTAATTCAACGGCCATACTGATGTACAAGCCGGTAGGAGGTGGGCCTACGGTAAGAATGGAAAGTAAACGTCCTAGTCCACCGATAAAAATGGCTATACAGAGTATACGTAATGGCCAAACGGCGGTTTCAATGTTTTTAGCGACATACAAGGCCATGCCGGCATAGCCCATAAATGCACCAGCCATAAAACGATATTCACTATCTAATTTTGCAGGAAAATCCGCTCCATCGGGAAAATATTTTGCTGCGCCAGGAAGGTAAGCTATTAAGCCTATAGCCAAAGCCGCTAAAGCTCCTAGCCCTAGTACGATTTGTAATGGTTTTTTGCTCATGAAATAAAAATTTACGGTTCTCAATTATTCAAGATAAGTGAAAATGTTATGTTTGTCAAGGAGCGGTCGTTCTTAGAGTCTTGTTTTGGGTATCCAATTTTAGGAGAAGTAGTGGGCGCCATCAGTTGGATCTGGATATATACTGGTTATAGATTTCATCGGATAGAATCCCCCTTCTACTTGAACTGGACAATCTTTTTCAGTGTGGAAAAAATCGGAATAGGTTCTACTAGTTCAACCACTCATTAGTTGAACCACTAGAGAGGCCAATTGGAGGATGGAATGGAAGTTTGAAGATTTAAGAGATAGATTTTTGACGAAAAATAATAGGCTATTTTGGGTGTAATCAATTCATTAGAGAACAATAATTGTA
>JAHDHB010000563.1 GCA_020631545.1 Saprospiraceae bacterium
TATAATAACTTCTCCACTTAAATTCTGCAATAAAAGGATTGTCCGGCAGGTCAAAATACGTGTTATAAGCCTCTAATTGCTTGCCTACTCTTTCCATGAATTCAGCATGTGAACTTTGGTATAATTCCACACTAAACCATTCATCTTCACGTATTTTATCAATTAAGTGCTTGGCTTGTTCCTTAAAATTTGTCAGTTCTGTCGTGGTATAAGATGGCTGCTGAAAAGTTAATAAATTCAACTGCTTATATTCCGCTTCTATTTTCTGTAAAATGGTCAACGCATCATTATCCAAAGCCGCGTCCAATTGTTGTAATAAAGAAACATTATCCGCTAAGATGGTTGAAAAAGCAAATTGCGGCAATATTTTTTCTTGCTCAATTAATGGATTCAACTCAGCGATTAAGGACAAGCATTTCGCTTGGTCTAACTGTATTTGTTTGTGCTTTTTAGACACCAACGCCAGCGGTTGATAATACCATTTTTGTGTTTTTTCTTGCTTGAAAAAATCGGAATTAGCCCGGTTATTTTTATACAATGCATTTAACTGATCTAACAAGCTGAGTACAGCCACTTTTTGGTCGTTCACTTCTCCTAAGCGAGTATTCGAATAAACCTCTTTATAAGCGCCTTCACTATAGGTAAGTATCTCATAGTCTTCCTTATACGCTTCAAACGTCTTTTTTAATAGCTGTTCCGTTTGAAAAGGTTTTCCCCCTTCAAATTTCAGGGGATTCAGGAAGGAATAATCTTTTATTTTTACAAAAGGACGCCACAGATGTTGCCCCTCTTTTATAATTTGTAAATAACGATCAAATTCTTCCGTGCTAAAGTCAAAAATATACGATTCTAGTTCTAAATCTTTTGCAACGCCTTGTTTTCGAAGTTCTTTCAAGTAAAAACCAACAATATCCGACCAATTTTTATTCCCTAATAACCGCTTATCCAGCAGTTGATGTTTTCCATTGATGGTATCAATTAGGCGTTGCCCCGTATTAATCATCCCCATCAATTCATCCTTAGAATAAGGGATATCCGAAAGCGCTCTATCTCGAACAGAATCCACTACAATCCTACGATCTTTCACACTATCTTTAATCAAGACACAAAGTTCGCCTAAGCCCTTTTTAATCATGGCATTATGTAGGACTTCTAAGGCCGTTCTTTTTTCACAAACAACCACAGTTTTCCGCCCATTTTCTAAGGCATTTACTAGAATAGCCGTCAAAGTTTGGCTTTTTCCTGTACCTGGAGGCCCTTGGATGAGCAAGTTGCGTTTGGAGGCCAAAGCATTCAAAATTCCTTGTTGTGAAGGATCCGTTTTTACGGAAGAAATGGATTGAAAATGATAATCTTCGAAATCTTCTAAAGGAAAGCGTGCATCCTTCAAGGCCAACAACTCGTCATAGTCGCTGATAATGTTTTGTTTCTGCACTTCAAAGATGGAAAATAAACCACCAAAATGCAAGAAGGCATTACTCGATTTCCCAATTGTTTTTTCTAATGCTTTTTTGTCAGGAATAGGTTTTATATATTTGAGCTCTTCCCCTAGTTCTTCTTTTAAAGTACCTGAGGTAACAGGATTTACACTCTCTAAAATATAACTACACAACAAGAGTAATTCATCGGCATCAATTAACCCATCGTCCAACATTTCACTAGGAATTTGGTCGATTTCAACGCCAATATCCGTTTTCAAATGATTGATAAGCACTTCATTGATATAAATCGGATCATCTTCTCTTCGCTGTATCACCCAAGTATTAAACTCCTTGGTTCTTTTGATTCTTAAGGACCAAATGAGGAGTGGTGCAACGGTCAGTTTTTTATCTTTTTTATCCCTAGTCACCAACAAAGGAAAACCAAAACCAAAGGTGTTAATCCCTTTCTCCGACTCAATCGCTTCGGTCTGATTAATCAGGTTTTCAAAGGATTTAGTAATTTTTATCAGTTGTTCTTGTTCTTTGGTAAACAAGGCGTTAAGGTCAGGTACTACATCTCTCCAACTTATCCGAAACCGCAAGGGCAATTTACTTAATAAAGCCTTGGTAAAATCATTGGGTAATGTTTTCTTGATATGCGCAAGTCTAGCCAAATCAAACTTATACCTAGATTTCCCAGGTACACCATTCAAGTGTACGCCTCTACGATTGCCTACTTTTAATCTCCGTTGTAAATCTTGTAAAAAGGGTTTGTTTAGTTCCATCTTTGTTTTTCTCCTATTGAACGATAAAGATAGGAAAGATTGGGGAGACAAAAAACATCAAAACAAATAATTGCTTGTTTAAAATAAAATCCTTATTTTTGGACTATTATATATCCAAGTAGAAACATTTAGGTTATTATTAATACCTGTTTTAATCAAGCTTCCTTATATTTATGTCTGAAAAGTGGAATAAACTCCTAGCTCCTGAAACATTTAGAAAACGCTCCGAGATAAAAGTATTTGATGGTAGAAATCCATTCGAAAATGACTATGGCCGTTTAATTTCAAGCTCTCCAATTCGAAGATTACAAGATAAAACACAAGTATTCCCACTAGAACAAAGTGATTTTATTCGTACTCGACTTACTCATTCATTAGAAGTATCATACATCGCAAGTTCGATAGGACAAAGCATTGAGGAATTCCTTTTTAAGGAAAAAGAGTTCGACAAACAAAAATATGCAGGTCATATCAGTTCTTTGCTTCGTGTAGCTGGTTTAGTCCACGATTTAGGAAATCCTCCGTTTGGACACTTTGGAGAAGCTGCCATCCAAGATTATTTTGAAAAGTTCTTCAAACATGAGGGAAAAGGGTTACCACTTTCTGAACAAGAAAAGTTTGATTTCATTCATTTTGATGGTAATGTACAGACGTTTCGAATTCTTAGAAAATTACAATTTTTTAAAGACGAATTTAGCTATAATTTAACTTTTCCCTCTTTGGCTAGCATTATCAAATATCCATCTTCGTCTTTAGAAGGAAATCAAGGAAAGAATGCTAGTAAAATAGCTCATAAAAAATTTGGGTACTTTGCTTCCGAAGAAGACGATTATCAAAGAATCAATGATTTTTTAGGTTTAAATAATGCTAGACACCCCATTGTTTATCTACTAGAAGCAGCGGACGACATCGCTTATAGCGCTGCTGATATTGAAGATGGTATGAAGTTAGGAATATTGAACTTTGAGAAGATTCATGCTGTATTTTCAAAGAATTTGAAAACTAATAAGCATTTAATAGAAGAGCTAGAAAAACTATATAAAGCAAATCATACAGCCCACATGGATCAACTTGCTTTGACTGTTCAACAATTCCGTATCAAAACACAAACATTGATGATCGAGGGCGTTTTAGAGAGTTTTAAGGATAACTATGAAAGGGTTCTAAATGGCCAACTTGAAGATGAAATACTAGAACAATCTAACGGCGCTGACATTAGAAAATCTTTCAAAGCTCTTCAATATGTTGTTTTTGATGACAAAAAAATAATGCAAACGGAAATTGCAGGATGGGAAGCTATTCAAGGTTTATTAAGTATCTTTGTACCAGCGATCCTTTCTCAGAATTATGAGAAAGGAAATACAAGAGAAGGAAGACTCTATAAATGTATTTCTTCTAGCTATCGACATATTTTTGAGAACTACAACAAATACCCCAATAAAACATACAACAAACTCCAACTCGTTGTAGATTTTATAAGTGGCATGACGGACTCTTATGCTATGGATTTATTTCGAAAATTAAAAGGCATTCAATTATAATGTTAAAGCCTATTACATACAACACCAAGGAATTGTTTTCTCATAAAATCAAGGAGATACAAGAACGGTATGTTCCATTTGAAGGCTTTCTAAACCAAGTACTTGCTAGTAGTCCCGCTTATGTTGTAGGTGGTTTTTTACGTGATGCAGCTAATAAACAAGAGTCGAGAGATTTGGATATAATTGTTGGCCTACCTCACCATAACTTAGTTTCACTTTTACAAAAATCAACACTACACTTTCGTATAAATAGGATGAATGGCGTAAAAATCTTACTTGATGATTTTCAAGTTGATTTGTGGAGTATTGAAAATAATTGGGCTTTTAAATCGGATGTAGTTAAGAAAAATGACGATTATATTTTACAATCAATAGCAAATGGATGTTTTTATAACTATGATTCCTTAGTAATTGATATAAACTCCAAAAATTATCGTGCTAGTGGTTATAATAACTGCATCACCAAGAACAAATTAGATATCATTCAACGGCGAGGTATAT
>JAHDHB010000564.1 GCA_020631545.1 Saprospiraceae bacterium
AATTTCACTTCCTTCAACCTTACTTCCGTGCCGTCGCCACTTTTCAACACATCTTTATAGACAATTCTCATGGGATACCAGCGGCCATCCACTTTTTGGATATCTGAAAGCGTTACCCGTTTGAGTAACTGGCCGCTTTTGGCGAAAAGTTCTTGTTTTAGAGGAACGTAACGTGTTGCATCGATCCATAATTCTTGGCTAGGATAAGCGACATTTACGACTTTTGCCGTTAATTTGAGGTGGTAGCATTTCCTTCCTTCTAGCGTTTCTTCGCCTAGGAGCTTTGCGCTATAGATTTCAGTTAGTTTATGGTCCTCCATCATATCTTCATAAGAAAGATCGGAACCCATCACCGACTGCCGTAGCATATGTCCTGAGATTTGGATAGTTCGATCTGTCGTAGGAGAATAAATCCATAAACGGTCATCTAATTTGAGCATCTTCGTCCCTTTCTCCCTAGCAGGCGATAAGTATTCGGTGAATGACTTTTCACTGCCCACCGCATAGGTTTTTGAGCTAATGGTGCGGTCGCGTCGTTGTCCATGAATGATCATTTCGGAAACGCTTACTTGATTTTTGGCAGACATATTTTGGTCTACTTTGTCTAGTATCTGAGCAGCTTTGGATTGTGCTTGCGTAGAGCTGAGGCAGAGTAGGTATATTGCAAGAATGCTGAATATAGTTTTCATAATGGTTGTTTTGTGAAGCTACAAGTATTTTAGTGGATTTCTAATATAATCAGCTTACTTATAATTAAATGGAGAAAAGGGATTAGATTGCTACGCAGCCAAAGGATGAGCTTTAAACATTTTTTGACGCTAGGCGTTTTAGAGCAACGAAGTTGAAATCCCGATAGCTATCGCGGATTGTCCTTTGTCTTTTGTCCTTTGTCAACTAGTCTTTTCAAGCGAAGCGTAGAAAACGCCTAGACTTCCAGCTCTTTAAACAATTGTGCGGTATCGCGTTTATAAATGCCTAGACCAGAAAGCGCATTGCCGAGTACGATAGAAAATACGCCAGGAATGAAGCCGACGATGAGTGAAAATGGGCTTATTTCTGCTCGATAAACCGAAGGAATCATCATCGACGATTTTTTCATTGCCCAACTAAAATCAAGACCATTTTCTTGCAAATAATACGATAATCCTAATCCTAAAAACGTGCCAACTAAGGAGCCAATAACACCTACAAGTACGCCTTCATAAATAAGCGTCTTATAAATGTGTGGCTTGGATTCGCCTAGGGCGAGGCGTACCCCAAATTCCCCATACCGTCGTAATCCGCCTAGGAGGCCAGTGTTCCAGAGGACAATAGACATTGCGAAAACAAAGATGAATATCATGATGGTTGCCGTAGCTTTGAACTGTAACAATAAGGCACGCAAATCGTTTTGATCGGCTAAGGATTGCATCGTTGGCGCAAATTCGTCCTTGTCCTCCGCATATTTAGCATTATATGCAGCGGCAAGCTTATCCGCTTGATCTTCTTCATAGCCACCGTCTTTAAAATAACCTAGGACTTCGCTTGCGGCATCCTCCATCGCTAAAGCCATCTGAGCATCCGCCAAATCCACAATGATGGCTCCTCGGTCTAGTGCTGCAACGCCAAAGCTAAGCGTACCAACGACTTCGAAGTTTTTAAACGTCATACTGCCGTCCATTGTAGAACCGAAAAAGGTGATTTGGTCGCCAATTTTTATCGCCAATTTTTCAAGGAATTCATTACTCAAAAGTGCTTCGCCTGCTGCTCGTGGCAAACGACCTTTTACCAGTGATTTTTTGATATTCAAGCGTTCCGCTTCCTTGCTATTTTTAGATAATAAATCAATGGCCATTCCAGAAGCTGGCCCTTGGGCTTTCGTCTCCCCATTTTCATCCCCCACATCAAGCAAGCCCCCAAACTGTATGCGCGATACCCATTCTATCGTTGGGTGGGTAGTGGATAAGTCCTGCATTAGCTCTGCTACATCCAAGATAGCCAAGTCATTAGGTTTTTGTTCTATGTTTTCGGCGTAAGCCCTGGTCATGACCTTGAGGTGTCCAGTCGTGAAATTGGCATTAAGTTTAATCATATCACTCTTTATTCCACCCATCCAATTCGTCAACAAAACGGTAAGGAAAACACCTATCGTGACCACAATAATAGGCAATAGGCTTCTGCTTTTATCTCGTAGTATCCCGTTCAATAAGAATTTTATCATAACATTTTTATTTATTGCAATTTTCCTTTAATGGCGTCTGTCGGTTTCATGTAGGCGATTTTCCTTGCTGGTAGAAAACTGACGATGGTAGCGGAGATGACGACAAGGAGTATCGTTGTGATTATCAAACCGATACCGTAAATGGGGATGATTTTATCTGCCATGGCAATTCCTATGCTATCGGCTTGTGTAGGATTGATAGGAATGCCGATGGACGAGAGGTAAAGGAGAAATGGCGTACCCCAAATGAAGGCAACTATAGTGGCAAGAATGCTGTGTGCGGCACCTTCTAAAGTAAATAAATTGACGACTTGCCAACGTGTCATCCCTAGGGCAATGTAGGTGCCGATCTCTTTTTGTCGCTTGAAAATCGACAATACTTGCGTATCAAAAATGGCTAATAAGGCAATGATGAGCAATAGGCCGTAAAGGATAATACCGGATACTTTTTTGGAAGCAATAATACCGTCTAAATCAGCTAAAAGTACACCTAAATCCTTGTGTAGCCATCCTTTTGATGCTTGGTGTTGGTAGTCTTTGTTGGCTACAAAAAGCGTAGCTTCCTTGGGCATAGTGAGCATGGTTTGAAGCTGAGGTAGTGGCAGCCAAATTTGGCCATTATCGATAGAAGAAGCATTGGAATCGAAGATGTGTTTGATGGTAATGTTTTGAGCATCAAAGGTTCCGTTGTTATCTCGCCATCTTAGGAGTACCTGATCGCCTTCCTTGAGTTTTGCCGTATTAGCCATTCTTTTGCCGATGATAGCGGGAATTTCTTCGGCTGTTTCTGCTTGGAGTTTGTTTGTAGGGAGTTCTAGTATTTTTTGTTGAGCAGGGATGCCTTTCAGGATGACGTTTTGCATTCTTCCTTCAGGATAGATGGAGCCTTGATTGATAAGAATGGGCGTAAGGGTTTTATTATCAATGCTTTTTTGCAAATTTTTAGGGATAGGCGCGTGGGCGTCTTGTAGTGTGAAGGGATCGTAAGGATCGTAGTTTTCTTGCCAGAGTTGGCCATGCCCTACTTCCCAATTGATGGTATCCGTTCGGGCTTGTTGGTTCCAGCCGTCCATCATGCCGTTGTAGAAAACGATGATAACGAAGGCGAAAGAGAGCACCGCAACGTTTAGCCAAGTGCGTAAACCGGCGCCGATAAGATTTTTGAGGGCTAATTTCAGGACTAACATGCGTTATTTATTGGAGAATGATAGATGGTGTATTTATTGACATGGTACTAGAATCTTCTACATTATCAATGTGTTATCTTCGATTGAAACACTTCGTCTTTTTCTATTTTTCCATCACGTAGATGAACGATTCTATCGAGGTATTGCATGACCTTATCATCGTGGGTAGAGAAAAGGAAGGTGGTTTGTAATTCTTGATTGAGTCGTTTCATCATTTCGAGAATGTTGTGCGTGTTTTTAGCGTCGAGATTGGCGGAGGGCTCATCGGCTAAAACTAATGCAGGACGCTTGACCATAGCACGGGCGATGGCTACGCGTTGGCTTTCCCCTCCTGAAAGCATACTCGGTTTGGAGTTAATTTTATCGGTCAACCCGACCCATTCAAGGGCATCCATGACCATTTTTTTGCGTTCTGCGGCACTTCGTTTTTGGAGAAGCAAGGCAAATTCTATATTCTCATACACAGTATAAACGGGAAGTAGATTGTAGGATTGAAAGATGAACCCTATATGCTCATTCCGTAAGGCAGCAGCTTGACGATGAGAGAGTTTGGAGATGAATTGCCCCATCACCTCGGCACTCCCTTCACTAGGCGCATCCAAGGAACCAATGATGTTTAATAGCGTCGTTTTTCCCGATCCACTAGGCCCTACAAAGCCTGCAAACTCGCCTTTTTGGAAGCTGAGGTTGATGTCGCTTAGTGCCGTGAATTCACCGCGCCCCACAGGGAAGCGCTTAGTGACGTTTTTTAGTGTAATTAACATAAATGGGAATTAAGAATTAATAATTACGAATTAGGAATTGTCGTTTTTGACGGAAACTACGCCAAGGATAACTCCTAATTCGTAATTCC
>JAHDHB010000565.1 GCA_020631545.1 Saprospiraceae bacterium
CAAGCAGAACAGTTGGAGGCGAAGCAGCGATTCAAGAAGGAGAATGAGGATTTAACCTTAGAAAATCTGTATAACAAACGTAGTAGTAAACGTTTTAAACGCTTGTCTTTGAGGCAAATCGTTCGTTATGATGTAGATTTGTTTACTTCCTATTTTCCAATAGTTTTGACCACGCCAGATGTCTGTTGCAATCTCTTTAAAAACAAAAATGACTACTTCGATATTGTCCTGTTTGATGAGGCCAGTCAATTGCGAATAGAAGATACTTTGCCGGCGATGTTAAAAGGTAAACAGAAGGTTGTAGCAGGGGACGAGCACCAAATGCCGCCGTCCAGTTATTTTAGTAAAATATTCGATGGTTCTTTGGAAGATGAGGACGAAATAGAAGAGGACGATGTAATAAAAATTGATAAAAATAACCTTCTGCTTTCTTGTGAGTCTTTGCTAGATTTTGGGATTGAATTAAACTTTGAAAAACGGTATTTGGATTTTCACTACCGTTCTCGGCATCCCTATTTGATTGATTTTTCGAACCATGCTTTTTATAAAAATCGCTTAAAACCTTTACCCAATAATTTTGACTATGTACCTATTACCTATGTTCAAGTAGAAGGCTCTTATTTAGAGCATGTTAATGAAAAAGAAGCGGAGCAAGTGCTGTCTATTTTGGAGCACAATATTCAACGACTTCCGAACGGCACTTATCCGAGTGTTGGGATAGCTACGTTTAATATTGCACAACGTAACTTGATTAAAGCCAAACTGTTAGAGCGTAAAAAGTTTGAGAAGTTCAAGGTGTTTAATGAAAAGATGGAAGAGCTGGAGGAAAGTGGATTTTTTATTAAAAACCTAGAAAATATACAAGGAGATGAACGGGATGTCATCATTCTTTCTACTACGTATGGACTGAATGCAGAAGGGAAATTTATGCAACGTTTTGGCCCCATCAACCATCAAAAAGGTTACAAGCTGCTCAATGTAATTATCACAAGAGCAAAATATAAAGTCTACTGCTGTACCTCTATTCCAGAAACGGTCTTTTTAGCTTATAAGGATCGCTTAATGGAAGAAGGTTCGAACAATCGTAGAGCGGTATTTTATGCTTATCTAGCATACTGCAAAGCGGTAAGTGAAGAGGAGGAAGGACAACGCCAAGCAGTCTTAGATGCACTTTCTGGTGATGCACAAAATGTAGCCGTTGCCGAAAGCGTTTCCAGTGTTCAGCGTGCTAGTTTTGGAGACGAAGTTTATTATATGTTGGCTCAAAAATATGGTACAGAAAAACTAGCAACGAATGTTCAATTTGCTGGATTTCATATTGATATGGTTTTTGATCCACAAGTAAAAAATAGACCTAAAATTGCCATCGAGTGTGATGGTTCTTTAGAGCATGGGAGCGGCGAAGCGTACTTATATGATATGCATCGGCAAGCTATTCTAGAGCAGCATGGGTTTATTTTTCACCGTATTTGGAGCGCCAATTGGTGGCGAGATCATCAGCGAGAAGCAGAAAAGTTAGTAGAATTTCTTGAGAAAAGCACGAAATCTACGAATACTGTACACTCTTCTGATGATTTATCGGTAGCATTTACCTCGACGATTATTACGGAAGAAGAACGTCTGGCGCGTGAATTAGCCCTGCTGGAGGAACAAAACGCTACGACGAATCAAAAAGTGGATGACATCATTATCCATGCTGGTGAAGCCGTCCGCATTAAATACCTGAATAACAACAGTGAATTTGTGGTGGTTATGGTCGATAAAAAGGCGCTCGATCTTAAAACGGAAAATGGTCGGCAAGAGATTGCTTTGGATTCTCCGCTTGCAACTTCGTTGCTAGGGCATACGATAGGTGATATTGTGCGTGTGGGAGAGTTGGATACTTATGTAGAGGTTTTGGGAATTGATTAAAGGCTAATAAAGATATCTTATCCAAGCAGCGAAGCATCCACTTTCCGTAGCCCCTGAATTCATTCAGGGGAGCTATAAGAGTGCCCATGACTAAAGTCATGGGTTACAGAAAGGCCCACGTCATCAAACGTCAGCAGACAACTCCTAACTTTTAACTCCTAACGCTAAACTAATTCAACATTCGTTTAGCCTCTTCAATAAGAATGATGTTAAGGTTATCTCTTCTGACATAAGAATAATTGCCTCTTCCCATGTCCGTCATTTCAGTAAGTTTGCTACGTAGATCATCCTTTTCGATGCGGCCAAAGTAGAAGATAGACAGGAGTTTATCCTCGTCACTTTGAGTTTTGATATAACGGAGCGTCTTTTTTTGGACATCAAAATCACCATCAGAAGCAAGAATAATCTTATTATTGCCACTCGAAATATAATGTTCTTCTAGCACATTGTAAGCCAAGCGCAAACCATTTTCCACATTCGATTTTCCACCAGGTTTCAATCGGTCAATAGCATCATGAATTTTGTCTTTTTCTACAGAAGAAGTAGGCGCCAGAATCACTTCGGCTTCACCAGAATACTTGATGATCGAAATATGATCTTGCGGTCGCATATGCGTTCGTAATTCCTTCACCGAGCTTTTCAGCAGTTCTAGTTTTTCAGGCGTATTCATGGAAGAAGAAACATCCAAAAGAAAAATAAGGTTATTAGCAGCATAGCCATCTAAGGGAGTGGTTGGCAAAGGATTATCTTTTTGGAAATCATCATCTTGAAAGAGTTCGCTCTTGAAAGATTTGAAGTGTGCCGCCTTGAACCAATGTGGCTCTTCCACCATTTTGAGTAAGAAAACGTGAGAAGAATCCACATACTTATTATACTGCAAAACGACACCTCTACCATAGCGATTGAAGTTATAAGCTAAGCGTTTATTATAAAAATAATAAGAAGCACCATTAGGCCCATATTCCGCATTATTTTCTTCAGAAGCAATGTATTTCTCGCCATAATCATGTATTTTTTTCGCCTGTTGCAAGACAAAATCATAGCGTACATACAAGCCATCACCAACTTTTCGGAGCGGATCATAATGAATTACCCCGCCCGACATATCTACCTGTTCTTGATCCCTAATGGCAATGATGGCACTTTTAAGCATAGCACAATATTGTGCGACTCCTTTTTTATTTTGATGCTTGGTGTCTTCCATAATCTCTCGGCTATAATCCACCAATTCCCTCAATTGCTCACTATGTCTATAATATTCTTCCAGGTCAGAAGAAGGTTTATAGCTCATAAAGGTGGATTCAAGCGAAAAGTATAGATCATCTTTAGCCGTTTTGAATTGATTATAAACATCTTCAATACGTTTTAGAAGCTCAAATCCATCCTCTATTTGGGCATCTGTGCGGTAAATTTGTTGCTCTGAATAAGCATGAACATCCCTAGCCAATAAATTTAGACTTTTTACAATTTCCTTTAGCTCCCTCAGCTTCGAATTCAAGGGCGTACGCTGATTGGCAGGTATGACTTGACTTTCTTTTAGCGTTTTTAAATATGTCTCATAGGGAAGAAGATTGTAACTGGCTCTATTATTAAGAATGTCTTCGTACGTAAATACCGGTTCTTTTCCTCTACGGTTTGAATAGGGCGTCAAATAATAATTGACCAGATCATTATTGAATTTTCTGAATTGCAGATGGAATGCCCAAAGCGCGTGAATATTATCATTGATATAATCAACATAATTATTAAGTGCTTGTTGCACTTTTTTATTCATCTGTTTGCTCTGTGTTTTTCCTTGAAAGGCGCTGAAAAAGCAGATCAGGAAAAGGAAAATCCATTTTGAGAATTGGTATCTAAGCATTGTTTTTTTAACATTAGAATTAACTACCACGTTTTCAAACGTTTAAGTTAGCGCTACGACAGGCTAATTCCTTGGCAGTCAGAACAAAATGAAACGATCCTATTCTTAATGATGAAGAATAGAACCCGGTTTCTTATTTTCGAACACAATTTACTTAAAAAACAGCTACCTAAGCATTTAATAAGTGTTAATTTTCTTCGTAAAAGACCGATTTGCCCTATAGGTATCCTTTTTTTGCACTTATTTGACGAAGGCTTGACATTTTGAGAACTAAGCCCTTGCTGTAAATATTGGTGAGATGTGCGTGAAGCTAAAAGAGGGTATGAACGTCTGAGCGATCTGATTGGGAATCGAGCATGTTTACCATGAACTTCACAATGATAAGGTATTCAGGTTGTTAGTGTGCTTTCTGTAGTCCATGATTTTAATCATGGGAACCTATTTACAAGTCTTTGCAGTTATTTTAT
>JAHDHB010000025.1 GCA_020631545.1 Saprospiraceae bacterium
AGGTATCGTTCATTTGAATAATTCCCTGCACCGTCAGAAAATACATCCCCACAAGTAAAAGTTTGAGGAGGAATAGGAACGGGAGAAGCTTGAACATCCCCTCCGATAGTTGAACAAGAAGTAGGACAATCACCAACATCACAGTTAACTCCATCGAAGGTAATACTCTGCCCCGTAGGATCGGCATCAACAGTAACATTATAAGAAAGACAGGTGTTCGTAAAAGCATCAACAAACAAATTTGTTGCCGTTCCCCCAGGATAATTATACGTTAAATTACCTCCAGTAAGACTACCATTTGCGGTATTCCCGCCATTCACAAGATCGGGCGGTGTAAATGCAGTAATATTAGTAGCTCCAGGAAAATCCGTAGTCCATCCGGTCAAAGAACCTGCATCACCAACACACACCTGTATATCTACAGTATAAGAGCCATTACCCAAATCCATAGGCGCACCAATGGTAATAACTGGCGAAGAGTCACATGCATAAAGACCTGAATAGAAGGTAAAACTAAAAGCAACTATTAACAGTATAATTCTTGTCAAAAACCTCATAATACGTTGTTTAAAATAAGGGAGATATTCAAAAAACACCCATATACGTCACAAAATCCAATAATGGGCTAAATTAGGCATTTTGATGCTTATATTTAAACTTAATGAAACAAATTACCCAATATTTACCAAAATAAATTACGCTCTTGACATATAAAAGGTTCGATGACCCAAATAAGAAGTACAATGCATGAAATATGAAGTCCAATTCATCGCTAGACCTCTCATTTTCGCTGGTAAGTACTATGTACTAGTGGTTCAACTCATAAATAGTTGAACCACTAGCTGTAGCTCCTCCGCAGTCCCCCGATTCCCGTTTTGTTATTACAATATTCTTGAAAAATTCTTCTAGTTCAACAAGAATTCTTAGATATTCCCTGTAACTTCGCCGCAAATAAAAGAAGCGTGCTATCGAAAATCTAACTAGAATACAAGGGAATGTCCATAAACTATTCCTAATCAGAGCGAACAAAGGCTTTATGCTTTATATGCCTATCATCGCTTTGTTTTATATGGAAAATGGTCTGAGTGTAGGAGGTATTATGGTTGTACAAGCCATTTACTCAACGACAATTGCACTCGCTGAAATTCCTTCAGGATATTGGGCAGATAGTTTTGGGCGTAAACGTTCCATTACGCTTGGAATGACCCTGCTATTAATTGGTTTTTGCATATTAAGTTTGTCTTACAGTTTTATTGGCTTCTCCCTAGCTGCTTTAATTATGGGGTTTGGTGTCAGCTTCATTTCAGGCACCGACTCAGCCTTACTCTATGATAGTTTAGTGGTTACTAATCAAGAGCATCAATACCTAAAATATGCTGGGCAGAAATATTCATTAGCTACATTTGCTGAAGCCTCCGCAGCAATTCTAGGCGGTTGGCTAGCAGAATATTATGGTTTACGATACACCTTTTACGCACAAATATTCATCACGCTTATCGGTATTTTTACAGCACTTTCCCTAGTAGAGGTCAACCCTCAGTCTAGTAAAGACATAGGCTGGCCAAATATCAAGCGTATACTTCGCTATGTCAGCTTAGAAAACAAAGAGTTACGCTCTTTTATCTTTTTATCCGCCATTGTGGGTGCAGCTACCATAACAATCGCATGGTTTGCCCAACCCTTTTTCAAAGATATGGGCATCTCAGCAGGATGGATCGGCAACTTATGGGCACTGCTCAATCTTACCGTAGCTCTATTCTCATTTATCGCTCATCGCATTTACGGTCTTATTAGTCAACGTGCTGTCGTTCTTATCATTATAGTAGGCATAGCCCTTAATTACATCGCCATTGGTTTCAATTACAACTACATAGGCATTGCCTTCATTTTCTTCATTTATATGCTACGAGGCATAGCAACTCCTGTTTTACTCAACTTCGTTAATAAAATCACCCCTTCTGATATGCGAGCTACGGTACTCTCTATTCGAAGTTTTATCATCCGTATCTGCTTTTCCCTTATCGCTCCTTTCATGGGTTGGATCTCCGATACTTATACGTTATCTCAAGCATTTATTGTAGCAGGTATCACCTTTGGAATCATGGGATTAATCACGATCTTTACCTTAAAAAAGAGTTTAGAGTAATGTACAATTACAGAACTGATTTTACTCCAAGTAGGCATCAATGTAAAAAATGATTTAGGAGGAAAGAGCGAAGAAAATCTCACCACGTAAATTATTATTTGATAGTAAATAATAAAAATCATACTTCTTAAATAGTATATCGTGTTTTGAAGAAGAAGCCTTTTCAAAGTAGACTAAGATCTTGATTCATTAAATAAAAAAATTCTATCTTTGCCTTATGCAAAAAACGGAACATCAAGATCTTATCGTTATTGGAGGAGGGGCAGCAGGTTTCTTTACGGCCATCAATGCAGCAATAGCCAATCCAAAGCTACGCATCAGCATTCTAGAACGAGGAAATAAGGTATTGGGTAAAGTAAAGGTATCTGGAGGAGGACGTTGCAACGTTACCCATGCCTGTTTTGTACCCAATGATTTGGTCAAGTTTTACCCAAGAGGAGAAAAAGAACTCCTAGGCCCCTTTAATCGCTTTTGCACAGGAGATACGATTGAATGGTTTGAAAAACGAGGTGTACCCACGAAAATCGAAGCAGACGGACGGATGTTTCCGACCTCCAATGATTCTCAAACCATAGTAGATTGTCTTTGGAATAGCGCAAAAGAAGCAGGAATCAAGGTCATTAAAGGACAACGCCTAGTAAAACTTATCCCTCCAAGTCATCAAAAACTTTGGGAAATAAATACGGCCACCTCTACCCTATTCGCTAAGTCCATTATGCTCAGCACGGGGAGCAATCCTAAGATTTGGACAATGCTGGAGGAAATGGGGCATACTATCGTCCCTCCTGTTCCCTCTCTTTTCACCTTCAACATCAAGGATAAACGTATCAAAGGATTGCTAGGTTTATCCGTTCCAAATGCAGAAGTAAAAGTATTGAGTACCAAGCTCCAAGAACAAGGCCCTTTACTGATCACGCATTGGGGCATGAGTGGCCCCGCTATCCTAAAATTATCGGCTTGGGGCGCACGCGACTTGAATAAATTGAATTACCAATTCAAAATCCAAGTCAATTGGCTATATCCTTCCACCGCTAGTGAAATCAAAGACAAGCTAACTCATCTAAAAAATGAATGGAGGAAGAAAAAAGTCTTCGCTAATACACAATTTTCGCTTCCCCTCCGCTTGTGGAAAAGCCTAGTAACTGCTGCAAATATTCCAGAAGAAAAACGATGGTCAGATCTAAGCAAAAAGGAAGTCCAACAATTAGCCATACAACTCACCAGCGCCCAATTTCAAGTCAATGGCAAAAGCACTTTCAAAGAAGAATTTGTCACCGCGGGAGGCGTAAAACTCAAGGAAGTTAATTTTAAAACCTTCGAAAGTCGATTATTCAAAGGCTTATATTTTGCAGGAGAAGTACTTGATATTGATGCTATTACTGGAGGGTTTAACTTTCAAGCTGCTTGGACTGGAGGATGGATTGCAGGGTCCGCTATTGGGGAAGGTTAAATAATTAAAAGCCTAAGGAAAATAAAAGTCCTCAAATTTTCATAGTGTGCAATCTATCAAAAAAGATTCAAACCATTTCAAAAACAATTTCCAATAAAATTAGTTTTATCTTTATGCTATCACGAATAAAACGATAATCATGGAATTCAAGTACAAAAAAACAGAGGAGGAATGGAAAAAACAACTCACCGAAGAAGAATACCGTGTCCTTAGACAAGCAGGAACGGAACGCCCTTTCACTGGAAAGTACACGGATACAAAAGAACAAGGAACCTATAGCTGTGCAGGCTGCAATTTCGATTTGTTTTCTTCTGAGCATAAGTATCATTCTGGCTGTGGTTGGCCAAGTTTTATGGGAGAGTTGGATAGCGCCACTATCATCCAAAAACAAGATTTCAGCCATGGAATGGTTCGGATTGAATTGCTTTGTAGCAACTGTGGCGGTCATTTAGGTCATATTTTTAATGATGGTCCACCTCCTACCCACAAACGCTATTGCATTAATTCTGTTTCTATGAAATTTAGACCGAATACAGAGGATTGAACCGCAAGTACGCCAAGCATAGCATTTCGTACAGAACGTATACTACCGTAGAGACGTAACTAATTTACATCTCTACGGCTTTTTTCGTTAATACAAATTATCAACCTGTTGTAGGCACAAGGCCTTACATCCCTACCTCAACAAACTCACATCGCCCTTGTAGAGAATCGTTGCTCCATCTGTAAAACGAACCAGCGCTGTCCATACAAAAACATTCGAATTCATGGCTTTACCTCGGAAAGTACCATCCCACCCTTTTTCGGGATTATTCAATTCCGTTTCTCTACGCTCAAAAACCAACTCTCCCCATCGGTCATAAATGCGGAATAACTGGACGGCTTCCGTTCCTTCTCCTCCTTGTACGTAGAAAAAGTCATTAAAGCCATCAGCGTTTGGAGAAAACCCCGTTGGTAAAAATACTCGACGGATTTTTTCTACAACGATAGTTACATCATCTTCTGCTCTACAGCCATTTTCATTCGTCACCAGAACCGTATAGTTAATATCATATTCTGGTGTTGCAACAGGGAATTCGCAATCTCTACAGCTTAGGAAAAGATCTGGAGAGAGTGTCGTCCATTCATAAGTATAACTACCTAAAGGCGTGGTAATAGGATTGAGAATATGCTCCTCACCATATTCTATGATGACATCTTCCCCCAATTCTACTGTTAGCTCTGGAGGTTCTACCACGGTTTCAGAGAATTGCGTTGCACAGCCTTTGTTATCTTGTACATAGATGGAATAAGCTCCATCATCCAAACCAATAAAATAATCTGTTCCCGAAAAATTAATGCCATCTAAACTATATTGATAAGGCGGTGTTCCTCCTGCCCCTATCACTTGTATAGCTCCATCCTCTCGACCAAAACAGGAAATCTCCTCCGCTTCCGAAGTCGCACTAAGTGCTTGAGCTGGTTCGCTTAGGGTAATATTTGCTGTTTGTGTACAGCCTTGAGTATCTGTTACCGCCACTTGATACGTTCCTGCTCCTAGATTAGTCGCGGTCGTGGTTGTTTGTCCTGCGGGATCATTCCACTGATATTGATAAGGAGCCGTACCGCCTTGAGCATTGACGCTCGCAGTTCCCGTTAACGCACCAAAACAATCAATATCTTGTCCTGAAGTATTGACACTTACTGGCGTATTTTGGTTTAATGTTACACTCGCTGTAGCGGTGCATCCTAGATTATCAGTAACGACCACTTCGTAGAGGCCTGGACTTAGCATAGTTGCTTGAGCAGTCCCTTGATTATTGGCATTTGCTCCCCAAGCGTAGGAGTAGGGAGGTGTTCCTCCTGTAGGTACTGCTGTCGCTGTACCATCATTCCCTGCAAAACAACCAGGGTTTTGAGTATTGAAGCTAATAGCTAAAGCCGTAGGTTGTTGAATTAGAATACTTCCTGTTTCAGGGCAGCTATTAGCATCAAACACTGTAACGAAATACTGTAATCCTCCTTGTAAATTAATCGCGGTGGACGTAACTTGTCCGTCACTCCATAAGTAAGTGAAAGTACCCGTTCCTCCAAATGCCGTAACGGTCGCTGTTCCATCCATTCCAGCATTACAGCTTGTTGATTGTTGAGAGAGACTAACGGTAATTGCTGAGGGCTCTGTTATCGTAGCATTCTGGGTAGTCGTACATCCATTTTGATCCGTAACGAGGACTTGGTACATGCCTGCCAACAAGCCTGTGGCCGTTGCCCCTGTCTGTGAATTGGGGTCATTCCATAGATAACTATATCCAGCCGTCCCTCCTGTTGCAATTACGGTAGCACTTCCGTCCATTCCTCCATTACAAGAAGCATCAACGGTTGCTGTCGTAGCAGATAATGCTGTGCTTGGTTGAGTAAGCGTTATACTAGCTGTCAAGATGCAAGATTCTGCGTCTGTTATAGTTACAAGATGTAAACCGGCGAACAAACCTGTAGCCGTCATGGTTATTTGATTGCCAGAGGCAATCCCCCACTGGTATTGATAAGGCGGTGTTCCTCCAGAAGCCGTTGCCGTTACTTCGCCATCATTTCCGCCAAAACAACTAATATTTGTACTTGTAAAGTTATGGAATAAGGCATTTGGCTGTGTTACGATAATGCTTTCTACAGCATTACAACCGCTCATATCTGTAGCCGTAACAAAATAAGTCCCCGCACTTAGATTACTAGCCATTTGGGTTCCTTGATTTCCGGCATTTGTTCCCCATTGATAAGTGAAACCACCCGTTCCGCCTGATGCGGTAGCTGTTGCAGTTCCATCATTTCCGCCAAAACAACTCACTCCCATCATGGTCGTACTTAGGGTAACAGCCGTTGGTGCTCCTACTTGCGTCGAAGCCGTAAGGGTACAAGCTTTGTCATCAGTAACCAACACCGTATAAGTACCTGTCGCTAATCCCGTTGCAGAAGCCGTCGTTTGGTTGCTAGGGAGCCAAAGGTAGGAATAGTTGGGTGTTCCACCGCTTATCACTACGGTAGCAGTTCCATCATTTCCTAAACAACTTTCAGCAGTTGAAGATATAGCATCCAAGGCGAGTACTGGCGGTTCCGTTACTTGTACAGAAGAAGTCGCCAAACATCCGTTTGCATCTTGTACTTGAACCGTGTAGTTTCCTGCTGCCTGCCCATTGAAAGTGCTTGAGCCTTGGAGTGTACCATTATTTATACTGTATAGGTAAGGAATATTTCCGCCTGATACGGCCACAATGATTATCCCGTCATTTCCTCCAAAGCAACTTACGGAATTACTTGAGGTAGAAGTTATGGAGAGCAAAGGTGGCTCGGTAAGCTGAACACTAGCCGTGGCGGTACAAGTATTCGCATCCGTAATGGTTACGGTACAAATCCCAGCGGAAAGACCTGTTACTGTTGCTGTTGTATTGCCATAATTCCAAAGATAATCGTAAGGAGGCGTTCCCCCTGCGCCTGTAGCCGTCGCTGTTCCGTTGCTACTATTAAAGCAGGTGAGGTTACTTCCTGTGACAGAAGCGCTCAGGACTGTAGGTTCAGTAAGAACCACCGCAGTACTAGCAGAACATCCAATTTGATCTAAGACAGTGACGGTATAAGCTCCTTGGTTTAATCCTGTTGCCGTAGCGTTTGTCTGACTTTGTGTATCACTCCATATATACGTATAACCACTTGTCCCTCCAGAGGCAGCAACGGTAGCCGTTCCATCTGCACCACCAAAACAACTCACATTTGTAGTACTTGTCCCCAGCGTTATGAGTGTTGGCGGATCTACTATGGTCGAAGCTGTTATCGTGCAAGCATTAGCATCTGTAACTAAGACAGCATGGTTTCCAGAAGATAAACCTGTGGCCGTTGCCGTAGTTTGTCCACTCGGTTGCCATAAGTAGGTATAACCCGTTGTACCTCCACTGACGGAAACGGTCGTAGTTCCATCATTTCCTAAACAGCTTTCAGGTGTTGAGGTTATCGTATTAATAAGGAGTGCAGGAGGTTCAAGGACTTGTACATTGATCGTATTTTGACAACCATTCGCATCTTCGACTAATACTGCATTATTTCCAGCAGATTGATTGGAAAAGGTATTCGCTAATTGAGGTGTTCCACTGTTCAAACTATACATCAAAGGAGGTACACCGCCTGAAGCATTGATAATTATCGTACCATCACTTCCTCCTGCACAACTCACCAAAGTACTTGATGCAGAAATTATGGCTAACTGAGCGGGCTCTGTAATTGTCGTGGATGCGGTTGCGGTACAACCATTGGCATCGGAAACAGTAACGAAACAGGTACCTGCGGATAATCCTGTTGCTATCGCACTTGTAGTACCATAGTTCCAAACATAGGAATAAGGTGTACTTCCTCCAATACCCGTTACCGTCACTGAGCCATCACTGCTTCCAAAGCAAGTCAAGTCGGTTCCTGTGGCCGTGGCTAGAAGCGGAGAAGGTTCGGTAATGGAAACTGTGCTATTAGCTGTACATCCCGTTTGGTCAGTTACGCTTACGGTGTAAGTTCCTTGTGCTAAGCCTGAAGCGGTTGGGGTGGTTTGTGCTAGTGCATCATTCCATAGATACGTGTAGCCGCTCATTCCGCCTGATGCAGTAACAGTAGCAGTTCCATCAGGAAAGCCATTGCAGTTTATAGCCGTAGTAGAGGTTGTTAAAACAACTTGAGATGGGCTATTTATATTGATATTATCCACCACACTACAGCCTAGTGCATCGGTGATGGTTATGGTATAATTTCCTGAGGGAAGATTGCTTAGCGAAGCATTCCCTTGAATTGGGGTCGTACTCCAAGCATAGGTAAATGGTCCATTTCCTGCACTTACGTTAGCAGAAACGGAACCATCTGACAAGTCAAAACAACTTACGGGAGTTGCTGCAAGGGTATACGTTATAGAGCTTTGTTCTCCTACATTCGCAATAGCAGTTGCGAAACACCCATTAGTATCACTTACGGTAACGGTGTAATTACCAAAGGGTAAGTTTGTCGCGGTTGGTGTACCTTGGTTATTAGCATTGGCATCCCATTGATAAGCATAATTTCCATTTCCGCCTGATGCGGATACCGTCGCCGTGCCATCCGCGCCACCATTGCAACTCGCTAGAGTTTCGGAAACAGTCAATTGTATTGCTGGTGGCTCGGTTAGGGTTATCATTGCGGTAGCTAAACAATTCATATCATCCGTTACCGTCAGCATATAATTTCCAGCGTTTAGCCCATTAATGGTCGATGTTGAAGCGCCAGTACTCCAATTATAAGAATAATTGGGTGTTCCTCCTGATACTGTGGCAATAAGACTACCGTCAGCGATACCATTGCAAGTTAAGTTCGTCCCAGTAAGATTAATCCCTAGGGCTTGAGGCTCATTGATAAAAGCATTGGCAGTTTGTAGGCAGTTATTGGCGTCTGTTACAGTTATGGTATAACTTCCTCCAGAAAGACTAGAGATTGAATTGGTTGTCATGGCAGTACTCCAAATATACGTATAAGGTGGAGTTCCTCCTGAGGCAGAAACTGTTGCTGTACCATCATTAGCAGCGAAACAAGTTACGTCACTAACAGAAGTACTTGCTAGTAAAGTGTCAGGTTCTGTGATAGTTACGGTTGCAAACGCAGCACAATTGAAGGCATCCGCTATTTGTATTGTATAAGTACCTTCACTCAATCCTGTAAAACTGCCGTTATTTTGGGTAGTTCCGTCTAGGGTATATTCATAAGGTGCTGCACCATTGGAAGCCGTTAGGTATAAACTGCCATCATTCCCTCCTGCACAAGAAACATTAAAGGTAGAATCAACTAGTGCATTAAAGGTACAGCTAGGCAAGGAACAGGTTTGTGTACCAATCAAAGCACCACAGCTAGCACTCGTTCCTTGTACTTCTATGGTAAAAGTTTGGCCAGGCACTCCTGTTACGCTGTGAGAGAGCGCACCATTAGCGGGTTCCCAACCTGCGCCATCGACATTAACTTGGTATCCCGTAGCCGCTGGAACAACTCCCCATTCAAAGGTAAGTGTCAAGCCTGTCGTTGAGCAAGTAATCACTGGTGCTTGTAAATCGCTAATAATCGAAACAAGCGAGGAATCTACCGTAGTACAACCATAAGAATCTGTTGCCGCTACGTAATACGTGGTATCTACACTTGGATAAACATCAACCAAGGGGCAGTCCAAGCAAGAAATGTCGTAATTTGGCGTCCAACTATAATCTACAGAATAGGTCGGTGGGAATGTAATAGACCAGCTATTTAAAGTTCCAGGAAAACCATTGGCATCATCGGCCACCTGTAAAGTCCAAGCTCCATTGACTGAACCTCCAAAGATGTCTGACCAAGTTCCTTCTGGCTGATAGTTTCCAGTGTAAGGTGCATCGGCAGCGGTTTGATCGAAGATTAAATCTGTCGCATCTAGGGTAAAACAGGTATTGGTAAAATTCATTCCAATATCAAAAACCCCAATATCGGTAGCAAGCTCTAAGACCTGCCCCCCAGGGGTAATCAAAAATATATCTAAATCCGTCGTCCAAGGGTGTGTTATATCAACACAAATGGATAAAATTGACTCTTCAATGATGAATTCAGGTGAAATATTGGAGACATTTATCGTTGATAATGCGGGGTTTGTTATGTCATTATCGGGGATGGGGACTGATATATTATTGGATAATACGGTATTTGTTGGTAGCGGTAAATTTAGTGTTCCATCCAAGGAGGTAGAATCACCTAAACATATGAAAGCGTCATCTATGGAAGGAGAAGTCAAGGTATTTTCATCAATAAATAAAATGACGGTATCTGTTTCACAAGGGTTTGTTTGAATAGCAATAATAATGGATTCCTTAGGTTCGTTCATCCCATCCTCAATGGGGTTGAAATTGAGAATCAAGGAATCTTCTCCTACTCCGATGAAGCCGGTTGGAGGTACAAAATCATAATCCACACCATTAGTAGCAGTACCCGTTATGGTGTAGCTAATGGGATAAACTACATCAGCAGGATCATCTAAGGTAAAAACAATACCTCCAGCATCACAACCTTCTGCTAAAGTAGAATCTACACTACTCGTAACAACTTCAAAATTGAGGCCATTGGTACCAAAACTATAAGCCTGTAGAAAAACACCAGAATCCCAAGCATCATCGCCTCCATCGGCTATGGCTAATTTAATGTCATAAGTATCGCAAGGAACGACAACGGCCTGAGCTGTCAATACTTTGGTAAAAGCGTCGAATTCTACAGTAGCACCTCCAGTATTATCAATATAATAACCATTATTAGTTACCGCATTAATATTATTGATACTAACGGCTTGTGTTGTATTGGGAATCAAGGCTATGTTCTCAGCATTGTTCGTGTAGGTTCCATTAATACCAGGCCCAGAAATAAAAAAGCCAAAAACATCATTAAAGGTCGCTACATTAGGTGGAGCATATTCTGGATACTCCTCCGAAGCAAAAACATAATTAAAGCGCAGGGTATCGGCATAGGGAATAAACTTGATGTTGTAGACCGAAGCATCATTCACATTGCCGTTGGCAATGGATACCAAATCAGGATCAGAGCCTCCACCAGTATTTCCTGTGGTGCCTCCTACCGCGTTTTGTCCTGCTGCGGTATCGGCTTCTCCAGTAGACATAAGAATGCCCCGTCCGATTCCTATATTAGAATTCACTCCATCAAATAGACCTACAGCAATATTATTTCCTGAATAGGAAATACTCAATACTTCTACACCATTGCCTAAGAAGGTATTTTCGACTAG
This sequence comes from Saprospiraceae bacterium, assembly GCA_020631545.1. GTDB lineage: Bacteria > Bacteroidota > Bacteroidia > Chitinophagales > Saprospiraceae > JAHDHB01. The sequence goes on from JAHDHB010000025.1 coordinate 11,377, forward strand.
ATTTTCGGGTGTAAAAGGAGGTATAGTCGCGTTGATGACCTGTAACTGAGCAACAAGCGATTGCCCCATCAACAAAAAGAAAATACTTCCCAGCAATTTCATTTTACATTCAGTAATACGGTCTTTCATAGAATAAGTGAATACGCAGAAAATGAACTTACGATCAAAATGCGCTTGGGAAAAGAATTGATCGCTTAGCATTTAGCTAAATGAATAATAGAATCAGGGGTGTAATATAGGTAAATTGTAGGTTAGCACAAGGATGATTAATGCTAAAAAAAGAGGTACAGTACTATATAGAACGAAATTTATTAAGTACTCGCTGCTTTACTGAAAAAGTTTTACAACTGCGGGTTTAAGGACTTTCCCCATGGCATTCCTAGGAAGTTCTTTCACAGCAAGCCAATTTACGGGTACTTTATAGCGGGCTAAGTGCCGTCGTGCCCAGTTTTTCAATTCTTCTTGACTTGGAATCGTACTCGTTTTGAAAACGATGGCAGCCATAACTACCTGACCCCATTCTTCACTCGGAACCCCTACTACGGCACAATCAATTATATGCGTATGTGTTCGAATGAGTTCTTCAATTTCTAAAGCAGAGACCTTATAACCACCTGTTTTTATGATATCTATAGAACTACGCCCCACTATTCGAAAAATTCCTTCTTTATTTTGCTGCACGACATCCCCGGTTTTAAACCAACCATTTACAAAAGCCGCTTTCGTTTCTTTTGGTTTCTGCCAATATTCTAGGAAAACGGAGGGGCCTTTTATTAATAATTCTCCTTGCTCTCCTAGTGCCACAACCTCACCAGCTTCGTCTACTACCTTAATTTCCACCTTTGGTAATGGTTTTCCCACATGCCCCGCAATTCTTTCATTTAGGTACGAATTGGATAAAGCCATGCCTATTTCGGTCATGCCATAACGTTCTAGTAAAACCAAATCCGAAATAGATTTCCATTTTGACAAAACACTGACAGGAAGTGCAGCAGATCCAGAAACCATCAACCTAAACTGCTTGCAGGCTTTTTTATAAACCTCTTTAACACCAGCACTACTTTCCTCATAATGAGCAATTAAACGATGGTAAATAGTAGGTACAGCCATAAACAACGTAAGGCCATCTTCTACGAAACATTGCCAAACTTTTTCGGGCTTAAACTTAGGTAAAAACTTACATTTCGCCCCACTCCACAACGAACATAGTAAAATATTAACAACGCCGTGGACGTGATGCAAGGGTAAAACGTTTAGAGTCATCCGATGTGCCATGCTTCAACCAAGGCTGTGATTTGTGCTTGGATATTGCTGTGTGTAGAGACTACCCCCTTAGGTTTACCGGTAGTGCCACTAGTGTAGATGATCATTGCTTTGCGTTTTTCCTGAATGTAAGGTAAACACTGTTCTTCAAATGGAACTAGCAATTGGTTGACTTCTAATAGTGTTATCTTCATTTTTTCCACTAGGGGCAACATTCGTTCCTTCAAGGAAGGATGAACAATGACCCGCTTGCAAGCAGTATCCTCTAAAACATAAGCCAATTCAGCTTCTGGATGTGCTATGCAAAGCGGCACCGCAATGCCACCTGCTCTCCAAATCCCCCATTGAGCTACGACATACTCATAGGATGAAGGTACTAGAAACGCAATTCGTTCCTCCTTGAGGTCATCTTTATTTTCTAGTAAGGAAGTCGCAAGTTTTTCTGAATCACTAAGCAGCTTTTCATAAGAAAAACAACCATTATGGTCTACAATAGCAATCTTTTGTAAAAATTTAAAGGACTTGTCTATTAATCGTATGCCACAATTTTTTATCATAACGTTTATTCATTAACTTGGGGCATAATTACAAAAGCCTGAACACCCCGGAGTATTAACCTTGCAAAATTAAGGAATTACTGCGATATTTTATTTTTATCTTTTTACGACATTTTATCCGTAGCATGGATTTAAAAATCCCGCAACCTCACATGAATTATATTTCAAGTATTTTTGTTTTTATTTTTTGTTCTCTTTTGACTAATGCTCAAGATAACCTTGATTTTATCCCTCATCGTAATGGGGATAAATGGGGTTTTTGTACCTCTGAAAAAAAGATTATTGTCTCTTGGAAATATGAAAAAGTAGCTTTTGTATCTGATACCATCGCAGGTGTAAAATATAGAGGCAAATGGGGCTATGTGACACAAAGTGGAAGAGAACTTGTACCATTTCAATACGAACGCTTAACCCCTTTCGTTAAAGGTGTTGCAGCAGTAAAACGAAACGGAAAATGGGGCTTTATTGATAAAAAAGGTAAAGAATTTATTCGCCCAGAATACCATCAAGTTCAATTTGATCCTCAAGTATTTGACTCTAGGAAACTTATCCCAGTAAAATTTGAAGGTAAATGGGGGTTTATAAATCTAAAAAACCAAGAGATTGTTCCTATTGAATATGAAATGGTTTATCCTTTTAAGGAAGGTTTGGCTGCGGCTAAATTCGAAAATCAATGGGGGTATATCGACCAACATGATTCTAAAATCATTCGCTTTGTTTATGATTTTGCTGGTTCCTATTCTGAAGGAATGGCCAGAGTATCAAGACAAGGCAAGTGGGGATATGTAAATCTAAGGGGAGAAGCCATTCCCCTCGGTTATGACGGTGCTCGTAATTTCACCAATGGACTAGCTGCCGTTGCAATTGGAGAAGAATGGGGATATATTGATAAGGGGGGAGATTGGCAAATTAAGTGTCAATATGTAGAGGCAGAACCATTCAACGGCGAAATAGCCAAAGTGCGGTTGAAAAAGAAAATTATATACTTAAAGAACGATGGGAATAGCCTAATTGCAGGAAAATATGAAGAAGCCGAAAACTTTAATGAGCAGCTAGCTGCTGTCAAACTAGGAGGTTATTGGGGATTTTTAAGCGCTCAAGGAAGGATTGCCATCCCATGCATTTATGATGAAGCCTATTCTTTTAAAAATGGTCTCGCTAAGGTTAAAAGAAATGGGAAATGGGGTTTTATTAATAAAGAAGGCACTGAATATTGGCAAGAATAATCGTTTTTACTATATCGAATTCTAGCTCAAACTGACGATAAGAAACAGGTTGTATACTAAGAAGATTAATTTTATTTTCTTATCTTATACTACGTTGTACTGCTTGAATATTGCATCATGCAATGATTATTTTATTTGATTTATTTACTAAACTGTGTATAAACCCAAAGTAATATGCTATCCGTTGGATTTACAAAAATCAGGGTCTTTACAAGTTTGCTGTGTGCCTTATGCCTACTGAATACAGCACTTGCCCAAAAGGCTCCTGAAAAGCGAAACTTTGAAATTAAACCTGATGAATCGGAGGAATATTTCCACCACAATGACATGAGGTTAAGTATGGAAACGGGCTTGCCTCTTGCCATATATCGAGCTAAGTACTTAGTTACTCCGGATAGTCCGGAAAAGATGGCTCAACAATACTTAAAGGGAAATGTTCCCTTATTAGGATTAGATAATAGTGATCTGAGTGATTTACATCACCATGCCACTCGCTCTAGTCAAGTCGGTCATACGGTTCGGTATCGACAAACGTATATGGGATTGCCTGTGAATAAGGCCGAAGTAACGGTAAACATTAGCCCCAAAAACGTTGTCAATAATGTGGCCAATGGTTATCGAACTGGTGTCAGACTTCCTGATATCCTTCCTTCGATTTCTGAAACAGAGGCTAAGCAAATCGCTTACAGCCATATTGGCGTTTCAGGAAACATCTCTTTCGAGAAAAGCCAACTTATGGTTTATCATAACAAGGGCGTTTCTAGACTAGCTTATCAATTCAATGTACTGTCTGCTGTTCCTCTAGGAGAATGGGAGGTCTATGTCGATGCGAAGACAAAAGAAATCTTTAAGGCTGTAGATGTTGCTGCTTATCATTCTAAAGAAGAAGGAAAAAGCTGTAGCCATGGGAAAGCGGCTAAGAAGAGTGATAATAAAGGCGCCGTTTCTGTCGTCGTAGATGGAATAGGAAATGTATTCGATCCAGACCCATTATCTTCTGCTACAGCGACCTATGGAACACCTCCTGGTCTTTCAGACAATAATGATGCTGATACACCAGAACTAAATGCGCAACTGCAAAGTAAAACTTTGCTTGAAATCGATCTTACTGCGGGTGTTTATTCTTTAGTAGGGCCTTATGCAGAAGTTGTCGATTTCGATCCACCTGCAACAGGGCTTTTTACGCAAGCGACCGATGATTTTTCTTATAATCGTGGTGATGATCCTTTTGAGGCCGTCAATACTTATTACCATATTGATTATTCGATGCGCTACATCAATGATACCCTTAACTGTCCCTTGACAGCTTACCAGTATGCTGGTGGTATCCAATTTGATCCTCAAGGCGCTAGTTCTGCTGACAACTCTTACTATTCATCTGGTTCTGGTCAGCTTTCTTTTGGGGAAGGTTGTGTGGATGATGCTGAGGATTCAGATGTAATACATCATGAGTTGGGGCATGGTATTCATGACTGGATTACGAATGGAGGTTTGTCTCAAGTAGATGGCTTGAGTGAAGGAAGTGGAGACTACTGGGCACAATCTTATAACCGCCATAAAGGATATTGGACTTCAGGAGATCCCGCCTATAATTATGTGTTTAACTGGGATGGTCATAATGACTGTTGGCCAGGTCGTATTACTAATTACACTGCGGCTTATCCTGCTGGCCTAACGGGCTCTATACACACAGACGGACAAATTTGGGCTACTTGTATGATGCAAGTTTGGGATTTAGTTGGACGTCAAGAAACAGATAAGATATTCTTAATGGGCCTAGGGATGACCAATAGTAACTCTAGCCAAAATGATGCAGCGAATGCCGTTTTTCAAGCAGCACTTGATTTAAATTATACACAAACAGACATTGTCAATATTCATACGACATTGACGAACTGTGGGTATACCCTCCCTGAGATTCAAGGCCCTCCAGTAGCTAATATTAGCGCGGATGCCACATTAGTTTGTTTGGATAATGGAGGCGTCGTTAATTTCACAGATGAATCTGGCGGAATTCCTTCTGCTTGGAGTTGGACTTTCTCGGGTGGTACACCAGCGACTTCAACATTAGAAAACCCAACCGTTACTTATGCTGCTGTTGGTACTTATGATGTCTCCCTTACAGTGACGAATGCAGATGGAACGGACAGCCAAACATTTGCTGGTTTCATTACTGTAGTTAGTGGAACAGACTGCCCTTCTTGTAATACTTATACCTCTACCGATATACCTGTGGTGATAGATGGTGCTGCTCCAAATACCATTACATCAACATTGACGATTCCGAGTGGAGCGGATATTTCTGATGTAAACGTCGTCAATCTTACCGGGTTGCATACCTATGTCAGTGACCTTACGATTACATTGACGAGCCCCGCTGGTACTTCCGTAGACTTATTTAGTGGAATTTGTGGAACAGATGATGATTTTAATCTAACATTCGACGATGACGCGCCTGCGGGTACGATTCCATGCCCACCTACAGGTGGAGGAAATCATCAACCTACCGGTTCCCTTGCTAGTTTTAATGGTGAAAGTCCTGTAGGCACTTGGACACTAACGGTCGCCGATGCATATGCTGTAGATGGAGGCTCACTGGATAGCTGGGGTATTGAGGTCTGTGCCCTATTTCCTTTGACTTGTAGTCTGAATCTTACTTCTTCCTCTGATGTAGATAATTGTGGCAATAATATGGCTACTGCAACGGCTACTCCTGGTGGAGGAACTGCTCCTTATACTTATTTATGGGATGCTGCGGCAGGCAATCAAACTACGCAAACAGCAACAGGCTTAGGAGCTGGTACTTATAATGTAGTTGTAACTGATAATACGGGATGCCAAGACAATATTAGTGTAACCGTGACGGGTGGTGCTGCGATTTCTGTTACAACTTCCGAAAACGCACCTAACACCTGTAATGGTGGCTCTGACGGTGCTATTACGACCCTAGTCAATGGTGGTACATCTCCTTACACCTATGATTGGAGTGGAAGCATTCAAGATGTGGCCAATCCGTTCTCTGTTCCTGCGGGTACACATACGGTCATCGTCACTGATGCCGTTGGTTGTACCATGACATCAAGCGTGACCGTTTCTGAACCTACGGCGATTACGACCTCTTTCAACACAACTCCAGACAACTGTAGTAATAAAGATGGTACAGCTACCGTCCTTGCTAGTGGTGGTACGATTTCTTTAGATTATACTTATCTTTGGAATGCTGATGCTGATAACCAAACGACTTCTACAGCGACGGGCTTAGCCTCTGGCACTTATACCGTTACGGTAACGGATTTGAACAATTGTAGTGTTACTGCGACAACTACAGTAGCAGCGATTGCAGGCCCTACAGTTACGAGTTCAGCTACTCTAGCTACTTGTAATACGACAACAGGAACAGCTACGGCTACACCTAGTGGGGGAACGGCTCCTTTCACTTATTTGTGGGATGCTGCGGCAGGCAACCAAACTACACAGACAGCAACCAACCTTGGAGTTGGCTCATATAGCGTAACAGTAACAGACGCCAACAATTGTGCTGTGCCTTCTGTCGTTTCGGTTAGTGATGATTGTACAGGATGTGCGCTTTCTGCAACAACGTCTTCCTCTAATTCTACTTGTGCTGGTGCTTGTGATGGAACGGCTACGGCTATTCCTAGTAACGGTACGGCACCTTTTGGTTACTTGTGGAGTACAGGTCAAACAGGGGCAACGCTTACGGGCTTATGTGCTGGTACTTATACGGTAACCGTAGCTGATGTTGCTACTTGCATTACGGTTACCACTGTAACCATTACTGAACCTTCTGCCCTTTCGATTGCAACGACTTCTACGAGTACGACTTGTGCTGGTAATGATGGAACGGCTACTGCTCAACCAACGGGAGGTACTGCTCCATATAGTTACCAATGGAGTGATGGTAGTAACGCTCAAACAGCCGTTAACTTACCGACTGGTGTTTTCACCATTACTTGTTTCGACAATAATGGTTGTTCTGCTACACAAACCGTAAACATCATAGATGGATGTGGATGCAATATCAGTGCAACAGCTACAGCACAAGCAGCTACTTGCGTAGGTAACGATGGCTCTGTAACTGCACAACCGACAGGTGGAACTGCTCCATTCACTTACCTTTGGGATATGGGTGCAACGACTCAAACTGTTAACAATCTAACTATTGGTTCTTATTCTGTAGTTATCACAGATGCAACAGGTTGTACTACAAATGCATCGGCCATGGTATCAGATGGTTGTAATTGTGCTTTGGCGCTTTCCATGAGCTCTACGAATGCTACTTGTGGCGCGGCTAGTGGTACAGCTACCGCAAATCCATTTGGAGGTACAGCACCATTTACTTACCTATGGAGTAATGGAGGTACAGATCAAACCATAACTGGACTAACTCCAGGTGTTTATACAACTACGACTACGGATGCAATTGGATGTACTTCTATTTCTTCTACTTCTGTAGGAGATAGTGGAACGCTTACAGCTCAGTCTTCCAGCTCTAACTTACAGTGTAACGGAGATATGAGTGGTGTTGCATCTATAGATAATGCTGGTAGCTTCAATTATATTTGGAGCAATGGCGCTACAACAGCTTCAATAACAGGGCTTGCAGCAGGGACTTATTCTGGAACAGTAAGTCAAGGTACTTGCTCGGATGTAGTCACCTTCACACTTACAGAGCCTCCTGCTTTAATTTCCAACTTACTGCCCAATGATAACTTCTGTACAGAAAATGGAGGATCAATTAATGCATCTATCACTGGAGGAAGTCAACCTTACAGTTACCTTTGGAATACAAGTGCTACAGGAAGCGGAATCGCAGGTTTAGCAACGGGAACTTATACACTTACGGTAACTGATTTTACGGGTTGTGAAGTTGTTTCATCGACATCTATTACTAGTCAAGATAATTCACCTGTATTATCTTCAGAACAAACGAATATCTCTTGTTTTGGTGATAATGACGGAAGTGTTACGGTGAATGTTGTAGGTGGAACCACACCATTTACTTACCTATGGAATAATGGATTGACTACTCCAACCTTAAATGGTCTACCACCAAGTAGTTATTCCGTAAATGTAACCGATGCGAATGGCTGCATTGCTGTAACCTCTGTTATTATTTCTGAACCAACTGAGATGAATGTTGCCTTTTCTTCTATTCCTTCTACAGGAAATGATGGTTCAGCTAGTGCCAATGTTTCTGGTGGTGTTCCTCCTTATATATACCAGTGGGATAATGGTCAAACGACCCAGACTGCTACTGGATTACAGGCAGGCGAATATACCGTTTTCATCACCGATGCGAATGGTTGTACCATTCAAGGAGTGGTAACAGTTGATGTGAATACAGGCATTATCGACCTAGAAAACCTTACTGGTTTTGAATTATTCCCTAATCCAACAGATGGTCAATTTGAGGTTAGTCTTGAATTCCAACAATTGGAAGAAGGATATTTACATATTTACAACGTTCTTGCTCAAGAGCTGGTTAAGTTCGAACTATCCGGCACTTCGTTTAATATTCCTGTTGACTTAAGACAAGAGACTAGTGGTGTGTACTTCGCCATTGTCCGTACTGATAAGGGACAGGCCGTAAAACGATTTGTGATAAGCAAGTAATGTTAGTTAAGAGTTAAGAGCGTGGAGTTAAGAGTTGTCTCTTTGGACGATTTTTACGTAAACCTTTGTTTTTTTACTCTTGAATTCTTTCTTAATGTAAACTCCGTAATGTCTTTGATGTTACGGAGTTTTCTTTTTGAATTGCAAAATAATCTTCCTAAATCATATTTCATACATCATATTCCCTCCATTTTCTATTAAAATATTAACTTGCAGCTCAATGAATCAACTTTTGAAATAGCAAGAACATGAGTCAAATAATAATGAAACATACCGCTAAGGAGCGTTTTTTGAAATATGTAACCATCGATACAGAATCGGATGCAAAATCCATGACTTGTCCTTCAACGATGAAGCAAAAAGATCTAGGACGTTTATTGGTGGAGCAACTACAAGAAATGGGTGTTGAGGATGCCCATATGGATCAGCATGGCTATATTTATGCTACAATTCCTTCTACCGTAGACAAGGATGTTCCAGTGATATGCTTTTGTTCTCACATGGATACCTCTCCCGACTGTAGTGGTAAGGATGTCAAACCGATTGTACATTACAATTATCAAGGAAAAGATATTATTCTACCGGATGATCCTTCACAAGTATTAAGGATGAGCGATCATCCTGAATTAAAAAATCAGTTTGGAAATGATATTGTTACGGCTAGTGGAACGACTTTGCTTGGGGCCGATAACAAAGCGGGGTTGACGGCGATTATGGATGCAGCGAATCATCTCATGGCAAATCCACACTTGAAACATGGTAAAATTCGGATTTTGTTTACACCAGATGAGGAAATTGGCCGTGGAGCTAATTTGGTGGATATGGAAAAGCTAGGCGCTAATTTTGGCTATACGATTGATGGAGAGACATTAGGAACTATAGAAGATGAGACCTTTTCAGCGGATGGTGTCGTGATTGAGATTGAAGGGAAAAGCGCACACCCTGGTTTTGCTAAGGGAAATATGGAAAGTGCTATAAAAATTGCGGGAGCTATTATTGATGCTTTGCCTAAGGATAAACTATCCCCCGAAACGACTGAAGGGAAGGAGGGTTTTATTCATCCAACAAATATAAGTGGTAAAGTAGAAAACGCTCAAATATCGTTCATTATTCGCGATTTTACCGAAGAAGGTCTAGTCGAACATGAGGCAACACTAAAGTCTATTCTCGACAAGGTAATGAAGGATTTTCCTCGCTCTAGCGCAAAATTCACCGTAACCGAGCAGTATCGCAACATGAAAAAGGTGCTAGATAAGCATCCGATGATTGTAAAAAATGCTTTGGAAGCGATAAAACGTTCTGGACTTACTCCACGCTTAAATAGCATTCGTGGTGGTACAGATGGTTCTAGGCTTTCCTATATGGGACTTCCTTGTCCTAACATCTTCACAGGGGGACATGCGTTTCACTCTCGCCAAGAATGGGTTGCTGTACAAGACATTGAAAAAGCAGCGGAAGTGATTGTGAACCTATCTATGATTTGGGCAGAATAAAATTTATACCGATCAAATCTTGAGCCTACTCCGAAAAGTAGGAATTAATGAAAAAATACGATTTATGATGTAAGATCTATGCCCCCCATGGCGTAAATTATTTTTTGCTAGCAAATAATTAACATCATACTTCTTACATCGTTTTTTGAAGAGGAGCCTTTTCGGAGTAGACTATATGCATTGCATATAATGCCTTGAAATACCGATTCTACGCTTGAATCAAATCTTGGTAGGAATTTTGCGAGTAAGGTATTTATTCATTCTATTTAGAAAATGGTGGTATTTAGTATAAGGGATTACATAAAGTAAAGGAAAAAAATACGTCAAATAAAGCACAAAGAACTGTTTCAATCACAATCTTTTAGTATTTTTGGTTGGAAATTGAAAGTCTTGCGCTAACCATCTGCACATACATTGTTTTTATGTGCTTATAACCTTTGATGATTCAGACTACATGAAACAGTTTAGATTTCTTTGGGGGCTTATCCTTTTGACAAGCATTTTTTCTTGCCAAAAGCCAACCGTTAGGATGGATAACTATGCTATCCATGGCCTTGACATCTCTCATCATCAAGGAGATATTGATTGGGAAAAAGTTGGCAATTTAGATTATGACTTTGTTTTTGTAAAAGCGACGGAAGGGATTACGCACCAAGATGTCAACTTTACGGAGAATTGGAATGCGCTTAGTCAAACTACCCTAAAAAAGGGTGCTTATCATTATTTCCGTCCGAATGTTTCTCCTATTAAGCAAGTAGAAAACTTCCTTAATTTAGTTCCCTTAAAATCAGGGGATCTGCCTCCTGTGCTTGATGTAGAAACAGATGATGGCCGCACACAGGAAGAAGTTATTGAAACGGCTTTGGAGTGGCTCGAAGAAATGGAAAAACGAACTTGTGTAAAACCTATCCTTTACACTTATCAAAAATTTTATAACCAGTACTTTAAAGAGAAATTCGCAGAATATCCCATTTGGATTGCAAGATATAGCACAGAAAAACCAGAATTAATAAACCAAGCAGAATGGGACTTCTGGCAATATGGCAATAGAGGCCAAATTGAGGGTATTGATGGTTTTGTCGATTTTAATGTTTTTGCTGGCGATAGTACGGATCTAGCAGGTTTTCTAATGGATTTGGAGGAAACGCCTTGATTCATTTAGAAAAGCCTTGTACTAGTGGTTCTGCTCAAAAAATACTAGAACACGATCTCCTATTTTAGAGAAACCGCACATTTTCAATAACTGGATCATTTAAAGAAAGTATCCTCCCCTTCTTGTTTCCCTTTGTTACCCTTTCGATTCCATACCATTTTTCACCACAATCATTTTCTAAGCGGCAACCATCTAAGATAAGACGCCCCTCGGGTTGAACAATAATTTTAGCATTTTTAGGTAGCGCTACTCTACACTTTATAGTTAAAGAAGCTTCGGGTTCAATGACGATATGTCCCTCTAGATCCTTTGCACTTTCCCAAACGATGCGCTCTTTGATATAAATTGTTTTTTCTTCCTTGAGTTTACACCAATTCTTCTTAAGAATTTTGCGTTGAGAAGCATTTTTATTAGAAAAGTTGTAATGAATCTTTCCTAATTGGCAAGGTGTCCAAGAATTTCGATGAATGTTGTAGTCCATGACATTATTCGACCATTCTGTATCACAAGGCTTATTTCGTCCTTGAGCCCAACAATTGGAATGCTTTGGCGTATCTTCGCAGCCATCATTTCCTCCCCAAGTATGTGGAAGTCCTAGAACATGACCAATTTCGTGGTTCAAAATTCCGTGATTGTACCAGCCTCCTCTAATAAATGGTTTACCCTTTCTCCAAGAAGTATCCCTTGCCGCATAGAAAGCACCAGCCATTTTTATCCAATTTTGTTTTGGAAAAGCGATACCACATACGATATTTCTATACGTTTTCGATTTAATACTATCGGGGTGATGAGGCATGACAAAAACGTTAAGAACATCCCCTTTTTGAACGCCATATTTTTCAAACACTTCTTTCTTAAAATCATTTCGGTATTTCCCCTTATTACTAAAGGCGTATAACTCTTCATCTTGATGTACATAAATCCCATTATCACCTTCCACCGATTCATCTGGAGTTAATACATATTGGTAGCGACAAGGAATTACGGGTGTTTCATTACCTACAGGCAATTGCATTTTAGTATTGCTCAAGGCATATTTATTCGCAGCGTGCATTAAACTCTTAACAAATCCTTTCGTCTCTTCTTTTGGAAAATTTCCTTTTCCACTCCCATCCTGTATAAAATGAAAATTAACTTTAACTTCTCGAATAGGCGTATGCTCAAGATAATCAGGATTCGGTGCATAAACTAGTGGATTTCCACAACTAGAGCTGCTATTTTCATTCATCCCAGTAGAATTTGTCGTTCCATCGAACACTTCTATATCCCCGATACTGATGGGTTTCTTAATTAAGCGAGGTACACATCCCAAGGAAAAGACAAGTAAACAGAAGAAGAAAATGGTTAATCGCATGTTAGTTGTGTATTTTCACTACTCAAAAAATCATGATTATTGCTAAACGCAAAATAAATAGTTAATATTTGCGTTTAATTTTATCACTAAAAGAATTTTTTCTTGAACATTCTTAAAAAGTAAACTAAATTTGCACTTCATTTAGAATTTAGACAGTAAACCAAGCGTTTGGTTACTTGAACAATGAAATTGCTTGACGTTTTCGCATATTTTTTTAACTTACACACTTGAAAAGCCTTTTTTGTCCTTAATCAAAGAACCTTTTCAAGTATCTCCTAAGCAAGTTCAATATTAAAAACTCAATTATCCTATGAAATTTCCCCACATTTTGCTTTTTGCCTTGGGCATATGCTTATTCCTTGGGTGTAACCAAGAGAAAAATCAACTTAAGGAAGAAATTGCTGCCTTAGAAAAAGCTTTGGAAAACTCTACCGATAAGAACAAGATAGTTCAGTTAGAGAAGAATTACGAAAAATTCGCTAAAGATTTTTCAGGTGATAAAGAATGGTCAGGACGGTATCTATATCGAGCGGCGGGTATCAATTACCGAGTTCGAAATTATGATAAAGCCGTAAAGTTGCTTGAAAAAGGGACTAAAGATTTTGCATCTTCTTCTGCTACACCAAATAGTACTTTACTCCTAGCTAAAATTTATGACCGTGTGTTAAATAAGGAGGATAAGGCCAAGGAATATTACCAGTCTTTTTTAGATAATTTCCCCGATCATAAGAGTAAAGCCGAAGCTGAACAGTTTTTTAAACCTTTGGACGTTAAATTGAAGGCTAGAATGGCAGAACAGGAGGAAATTCTTTACACGGATTCAGCTAAAACAGTGCTAAACCCTAATGCCGCAGCAGAATTACGCAAGCTTTATAATGCCTATGTCAACCAAGTGGAAACCGATCCTAAAGGTGTCGTCGATATGCTTTATAAGTCTGCGGAACTTCAATTGGAATCCAATAATGCTTTAGCAGCTAAGTTATCCTTAGAACGCATTTTAAAAGATTCTTCTAATACCCACAAGGTAGCCGAAACGCGTCTCTTTCTAGCAAATATCCTTGAAAATGACCTTAATTTACCCAAAGAGGCCAAGGAACAAGCAGAATCTTTTATCACTCAATTCCCTTCACACCCTCAGGTAAATGATGCTAAATTTTTCTTAAAACCTGAACGGGAGAAATTAGATGTTAAAATCAAAGCACTTGAGGATGAGATTTATAGCAAAGACACTAAGCAACGTATCAACCGTAGACAAGCTACTCAGTTGATTGGCAAGTATGAGGCTTTTGCCGATAAATATCCTAAGGATAAAAACGCTCCTGAATATTTATATAAAGCTGGTGAAATAGCTCGTTCGATAAGTGATTTCTCCAAAGCGTTATCCGTTTGGGAGAAGGTTTATGACAAGCACAGAAGCTATGCTAAAGCGCCACAA
>JAHDHB010000566.1 GCA_020631545.1 Saprospiraceae bacterium
ACAAACGTTTTAGAAATACTATCATGCCAGCCAATGGGAGTATCACTACCAAAAAGATAAGAAAATCCTTCAAAAGGAATAAAGCGACTAAGCGTCCGACTTAGGATATTCGTAAAGTTGGGTAGTTGACCAAATTCATCAACTACTTTCGTTTTCGTGATATATTTCCCTATTGTTTTGCCATTCGCTGACTCCAAGGCAAGATAATACGTGGTCATAAGAAGGTAGTAAAATACATTGTAGATAAAATCACCGTCTTCTCCTCCAATGAAATTCGGTGCTTTTAGTTCTCCTATAATAACAAAGAAAATGATGAACAGGGTAAAGACAATAGAATCCACCAAGTAATTCACAAAACGTTGTCCCCTAGTCGCTAGATGTTTTCTAGGATCTATCGTTTCTTGTTCGTAATCTAAAATATCGTCAAACTGCCCCATTTGATATACTGTTCGTTGGTAATTTTATTTTTTGCACTTACTAGGAGTTCTGAGCAAAGCCACTAGAAGCAAGCACAATCTAAAGAGCAAACCACGCGGTACATTTGCGAGGAGTATCGTGGGATGGCAAACGTGCTGCGTGAACGCTAGGACAAACGCTACAAATTTAATTTTCTGTCGCGAATCGTCCTATGCCCTTGTCAATCAATCTTTTTAAGCGCTAGCGTAGAAAAAAACGATTAGTAGCTATGACTTATTACTATATTTAAACAAATACTCTTTTTCCTCCTTGCTTAGACTGTCGTAGCCTGAACGATTAATCTTGTCTAGGATTTCATCAATGACCTCTTGGCTAATCGAACCATCGCTATTGATTTCGGGCTCTCTGCTTTTGTTTCTTCCATGTCGGTAGGCCTCCCAATCAGATTTTGAATCGCTTTTATAACTTGTACGGAGTTGAGGATTGCCAAATAAGTTTCCAAAAAATGGGCTGAAAAAACCAGCTATTTTGTCCCAAACTTTATTGAACGGAACGGCCATATCATAGCCTTTTTCTTTCAATAAATAGATGAAATACCAACCTGCAAGCATTCCGCCAATATGCGCCATTTGGCCGCCGGTATTCCCTTGCGGTAGCGCAATAAGATTCAAAATTACAAGCACTGCCGTAATGTATTTCAAGCGAACAGCTCCTAGAAACATCAAGTGAACCACGTAATCTGGACGCAATAAGGTAGTGGCCATAGCGATAGCCCAAATGGCGGCTGAAGCGCCTAAACAATACGGCCCAATGTAAGCAGGTACCAAAAAATGGGATAGTACGTAGAAGAGAAAGCCAACAAAACCACCAAATACATACAAGGGAAGGGTACGGCGAGTGCCTAGAAAATCTTGAAATATACGACCATACATGTATAGGACGATCATATTCCACGCAAAGTGAAAAAGATCTTTATGCAAAAACATGTAAGTAAACCATGACCACGGTCGGGTTAGGTTGTGCCTCGGTTCGTAGGATGCCATAAACCAAGTCAAGACTTTGTTTAAGGCGGCATCTGCTCTTTCTTGAAATACAAAGAAGAAGATGACGAGTAGGAGGATTGTCAGTATAAAAATCCCTGTATTGACCAATATGATCTGCGTCAGCATATTGCCGTACCGAAATTGCGCCTTCACATCGTCCCAAATAGAGTTGAACATCGCGTTATGATCTAGTTAATTCATGGGGTGAATAAATTGCTTAAATGTGTGTTAGCTTCTAAACGTCTAAAAACTACTACCAAATCGCCTCCAATAAAACAAGAGGATGAAGCCCATCAAGGCACCTCCCAAATGCGCGAAGTGGGCGATTCCTGAGTTAAAACCTCCAAAGCCTAGGAATAAATCAATGGCGATGAGGAGCATTACCATATACTTCGCTTTCAGAGGAATAGGAGGTATAAGTAGATAAACGGTTTCATTGGGATAAGTAACTCCAAAAGCTACCATAATTCCCATCATGGCTCCAGATGCACCTAGCACAGGGTAGCCCGATCCTCCAAAATATTCAATCTCTATCCAAGTAACCAACAGGTGCAAAGCTGCTGCTCCAAATCCACAAGCGAAGTAATAAAACAGGAATTTTTTCGCTCCCCAACGATATTCTAACAATGGCCCAAAAAAGACGAGCACCATCATATTGAATAGAATATGCATGATATTGGCATGCATAAACATATGGGTAACTACTTGAAAGGGGTAAAATTTGATATAAAAACTTGTCCCGAATAAAGCAACCCTACCGTATAAATCACCATCAGGGAAAAACATGGCTAATAGGTAGCGCCCCTCATCTCCTAGCAGTACGTATGAGCCAATGAAAAAGAGAATATTTATGATGAGGAGGTTTTTTACCACCTCTGTCAAATTGTTGAAATTAAACATGTGTGCTTGTGTTTCTTCTATACCAATCTATCAATCCTAAACATAACAACAATATAAGCCAATTTTCCACAAAATTAGACAAACTTTCTGTTAAATGGGATAAACTGGAGGAGAGGTAATATTGCACTAAGGTTTTGGGGGCAAAAGAGTGCTTGACCGAAACGCATTTTAAGAAAAAACAGCATGGTATTAAATTACGCACCGTTTTGGGCTTGTAACCCTATCCAAACCTTTCTCTTCAAAGGGAAAGGTTTTTACCTTTTTTTAATTTTTTAGGTTTTGGTTGTTAGGGGTTTATCTTCGACAAATCTAGGCGAAGGCTTTAGTGTTTTCTGCTTGCTGATACTGTGTTGATTGGCGGGGTGGTTGGTTTTTGTAGGGGAAACCTTTCATGTTTGTGCAGGTATGGCCTAGACCTTCAGCTTCTTACTATTTTTAATTTCGACAAAATTGGTTCCTCTAAAAATCACTGAATACTGTTTACGATAGGCTTTTAACTCTGAAGGTGTTAAAAGAAAACTTTCAAAAGGAATTTTGTTTCGATTTGGTAGAGAAACGATTAGATAGACTAATTTTTTCGAAGCAATGATATTTTTTTCTCTAAAATAGTTCAAGGTAGCAAATAGCTGCTTTTGGGCTTTACTAAGATGGCCTCTTACAAATTTGCCATATTTTAATTCTAGAAATAAGATCCATGAATTTTGCTCATCGTATTCTTCTGGGAATAAAACGCATTCACAATGTGACGCATCCTTTTCTTCTTCTTTTTTGAAAAGATGATCATCAAAAATTCCTAGACAAATGCCCATCTCTAAGGCGTTTTGAATGTGAAAACTATTAATGTCGGGAGGTTTTGAAGAGTGCCATCCTACTCCTTTTTTACTAGCAGTCTGCTTTGTATAATCTACAACATGAAGGTTTTTACAAGTGCTGTGCTCAAACTTTTGTGTAGGGAAGTTTGCTAAGATTTTTTCCTTCATAACTAGTCTTCATGATATTCTAAAAGGACACTAAAATCATCAATGATAGATTTCATATTCTCGTCAAAATAATTTTGACCTATCAAGCCCTCTTCATCTTGAATTGACTTGCATTTCCCATTTTCGATTGCCCAAATAGCTACTTGCTTGGGAGAAATCTTATTCAAAAGCAAATGTTGATCTTCTTGTTCTAGTTGATGCTTATTACTATGTACGACCGACGCAAGTAAGTTGTTGTTTATTGCATATAAAATGTAAGGGCTGTGCGTTGTGATAAAAAGTTGATGATTTTTTTCTCGATATTGAATAGCTTTTAATAAGTAATTAATCAAATCTTTTTGGGTGTTTGGAAAGAGATTTTGCTCTGGTTCTTCAAGGAAAAACTGGGTGTAATAATAGTCTTTTTTACGAATGAGATCCAGAATATCCTTAGCACGTGCCTGATCCAATTCTTCTAAGCTACCCGATGATAAGAGAACCTGGATTTGATTCAAAAAATGTTCTTTTTTCTCATGGGAAAGCGGACGCTTATCTTCAAATATTCTTTTGGAGAGATAATCAATCATCATAATGAGTGGTGTAAGCGACTGAATACCACTAGAAGCATTACGAATTGGCATTTTTTCTCCAGAATCTAGAAGAATTGTATCCGTTCCTGTTTTTTTATCAAAATAGAACTGCATACTTAGATTGAGCAGCTCTAAACTCGTTTTTTGAGGATAATGTTGCTTAGTATCTATCCAATCGTGTACGAAGTTGAGTAAGTTATCATAAGAATCATCATACTTCTGTAAGTTGGGAAGAACTGTAACTAAATTTCGTTCAGCAGGAACATATATAAGCTTGTTGTTCTGATATTTAGTGTTATGCTTTTGTTCTGCTTTAGGTG
>JAHDHB010000567.1 GCA_020631545.1 Saprospiraceae bacterium
GGTTTGTATTCCGATGGGTAATTTTTTCATATTGAAAGGCTCCTGCTTGTCGTATGCAAAATGGACTTTGTTTTATCATGGTAAAGATAAATATTTTGGGCTTGATATACAAGGCGATAAGAAACCATGTAACCTTATTATCAAACTAACATTAAAATAATCGTTTTACCTTTGCCCAAAATTCAAAAATTCATAAAAAAAGCAGAAATGCAATTCAAAATCGCATTTCCGCTATTGTTTTAAAAATTAGTTCGGCGCTCTTCAAAAGACCTCACATCGAACATTTCATCATCTATTAACTGAAAGGTTTAACCTGTTTTCGATAGCTTCTAACCTTTCATTCAGTGCCGTACGCTCAGCTTTGAGTTGCATCAATTCAGTTTGGAGGTTATCCATTTCCATAACTTCTGCCTTCAAGTTATTTTGTTCTTCATCCATCTCCTCAATCACTTTACGCATTTCTTCATTTTCATTTTTCAAGGCTTTTACCGACTCCAGTAAAACAGCCGTAAAGGACATATAATCCATTGATTTAAAACCTTCATTATCCGTTTTCACTAAGTCAGGATAAATTTTTTCTACTTCTTGTGCGATTAAACCAATTTGACGCTCTTCACTAAAATCTCTATCAGGAAATTCATTGGTACGCCAGAGGTAAGAAACACCTTCCAGTTTGGAGATATTCTCTAGCGCATTTTCTAGGGGTTTCACGTCTTTTTTCCATCGGATATCGGAACTACAAGTCCCCCCTGTACAATTCACAGCGCCATTGACATCTAGTTTTACAGAAGGATTGTTTCGACCAATCCCTACTTCACCTGCTGCATCAATAACCATTCTTCTAGCACCAGCGACATTATCATAAAAATGAAATTCTCCAGGGTTAGCATCAAATGCGCCTTGCAAACCAATAAACATTTCACCTGTGGAGTTTTTGGATACAAACCCAGCCCATCCATTACCTGTATTCTCTGATCGTACTCGTGTTCCACTTCCTCCAGCAGTAACATGCAACATATCATCTGGACTCGTTTCATTGATACCTACTTCTCCTCCTTGGTTAATAATCATATGAGTATTCCAAGAAATAGGAGTACCAGGGCCAGCACTAATCCCGTCAGCATGTTTGAACTCAATCCAAGGATCATTGTCATTACCAGCCGTTACGTTTAGATCTATAAAGGCAGCATCTTCTCCTCCTACGATAAAAGTTTCCCCAGTGCCATGCGTCGCATTCCATTTGTGCTGAATCCTTCCATTTCCATCTTGAACGGAGACAATATAATCGGAAGTTCCACCTGGCATGACTAGGCCTTCACCTCCTGTTAGGTTTGTACTCTGCAAGGTCGTACTCTGCGCATTAGAAAAAATAGTACCAGAAGAAGTCATATCGCCATAAAACTTAAAGTGCTGATTCGCTTGCACTTCCATCAATTGAGCGTTACTTAGTCCATCGTATAGATGAAAATAGCCTGGATTTGGATCAGTAGCGCTTTGTACACCCAAAAACACTTCCCCTAAGGTATTTTGAGCATATAACCCAGCAGATCCCGTTGACGTATTTTCTGCACGCAATCTTGTAACCGCAGCATTAGAAGAAGCATGAAGTTTATCGGAGGGCGTCGTTATTCCTAGGCCAATATTTCCTTGGAAGTAGCTTTTTTCACCCAAAAAATATCCCGAAAAATTATCGGATGTACTATTCGCAGCGTTGGCATACACCCCATAGTTTATTTGAGTATTGGCCCCCACGAAACATGCCTGCAAAAGCCGTTCCTGCCGTATTTTCGGCATAACCATAAATCACCGCACGGCTATTATTCGAAAAATCAGGACAATAACCTAAAACCCCCACAGATTGTACGCTGGGCAGATCTAAATTAGGAATACTACCATCCCAAACCCCTAAAAGACCGCGAGAAGTACCATTGTACCCCATAATAGCGGCACCATCCGTAGAATTCCGCTCAGCATATAATCGATATTCAGCCCCATCCAAACTAGTTGTCGTACCACCAACAGCTACTTGTCC
Organism: Saprospiraceae bacterium; assembly: GCA_020631545.1. Taxonomy (GTDB): domain Bacteria; phylum Bacteroidota; class Bacteroidia; order Chitinophagales; family Saprospiraceae; genus JAHDHB01. The sequence goes on from JAHDHB010000567.1 coordinate 2,033, forward strand.
CGAATGAAAAATTTGTCCTGCATCTCCAGTACCTGAGTTAAATGTCCAATCTTCGTCCGCCAAACTACTTATATCGACATCCAAGGTTCCACCAGCATCCGTAAGTGATAAGGTCTTCGCAGTCAAAGAAAACCCCGTGTTATATTCATTCGTAGGATCAGCATCCGCATCATCCACGTTATCCGTTGGAGTCTGCCAAGAGCCAAAACCACTAGCATCAGAAGTTAAGACTTTACCATCACCTTGCGTACCATCGACAAAACGGACATCGCCATTTACATGGAGTTTTGCATTCGGATTGGTTTGACCAATACCCACATCTCCATCTTTATCAATAACAAAACGCTGTTGACCAATAGTATTATCATAAATGTGGTATCCAGAAGAAGCATCATTCGTTTCAAAAGTAGCCTGAACACCCGCAAAGAATTCTCGAGTACTGTTTTTAGATAAGTACCCTGCATAATAAGTATCTGTCGTATAAGCCCTTAGGCGTTCCCCTCCAGTTCCTTGTACATCAATAGGAAAAGAAGGGCTCGACGTACCAACACCTACATTACCATTCGTATAGATATTATTACCAATAGCCGTTGCCTGTGTTCCATCTGTTTTTAGCCAGTCTACATCTTGAAGACCAGAAAGTTCTGTACTAATGGTTCCACCAGCATCGGTAGTTTCAAGCGTAGTTCCATTTAAGACCACACTCGTATTATATTCATTCGTAGCATCGGTATCACTAAGGCTTAGCCAGTTTGTACCATCGTAATACCAAAAACTAGTCGTAACCGTATCAAAAACTAAAAGCCCCGTAGCGGGTGTAGCAATAGCAATACGCTGGTTACTAGTCATCCGAGGGACTAACATCCCTTTTGAGGTAGATTGGACATCTAGCATAGCAGAAGCATCTGGCAAGCTATTATCTTGATTAATGCTTACTTGAGCATTAACAAAATTCGAAGTCACAACAAAAAGGGATAAAATAAGGCATTTCAATAATGTTCTCATGTTATTTCAGCAATTTAAGGAATAAGAAATAATTGATCTAGTATGTACAGGATATGTCATTGGGGATAAAGCAACTTTATTTCACAGGGCATTTCTTCCTGTTATCCAAATATATAAAAATCCAAACCAAAAATCAAGCATTTAAACTATTTTGTTTAATACGACAACACCCAACAGTTCCCTAAAAAAAATTGAGCCAATATTGTGACACCACTTTTAGAACAAGTAAAGATAAATATGGTATCAAAAAGATACAAGGATTTAAAAATGAATGGGTCCTAGATTAAGGGAAGAGACAAAGGGGAATTTATTATGCTAAATGAGGTGGGTTGGTCAAGGGGTGACAACTCTAAACATCGCCTCCTGCGACGTTAGCCTTAGTTCAATAGATCTATGAGTAATGCAAAACGCTCATTTCCCCCTATAAATAAAAAGCGTAGCGACTAAAGCATGGGAGACGTTCATGGAGACGGTATTTCCGAACATAGGAAGGTAAATCGTGTGTTTGCAACGTTTGAGCAATGCAGGAGAAATCCCATGAGCTTCGTTTCCTAGAACAAAAACACAATTAGAAGGGAATTTGAATTCATAAATAGAGACAGCATTTTTTGCCGTTTCGATGCCAATCCAAGGAAGTTTGCTAGGAAGGTGACGCTCCAACTCATCATATTGACAAATAACCCAATCCAGTTGCTTGAAGCTTGTTTGTGCTGTTTTTTTGATTTTATTTTTTCGAATAGCATTTTCATCTCCTAGAAAAATGACCTTAGCACAACCAGCATTATCCGCAACTCTAAGCACCAAACCCATATTCTCCGGCGTCTGCAAACCATCCGCTAAAATAATAGGTCGATGCGCAGGGGTTACGAGTTTTTCGTTTCCTCTAAAAAATTCTTGAGCACCTAGTACTTTGTTTTCCATAACTTAAAGATAAGGAAAAATAGATGAGCTAATAGTTTCACCAAACATAAGGTAGGAAAACAGACAAGCCGTTTAGCGATTACCAAACGGCTTGAATTTATAAAATGTGATACGTTTCTTTAGTAAACGTTAGTATTAACTCGCTTAAACTGTCTAGAACTTCTGAGTTGCTCCACTAGAATAACAGCAATACCGACCAATTTCTCCTTGTCATAAAAACAAAAAAGTCATCACTTTTATTC
>JAHDHB010000568.1 GCA_020631545.1 Saprospiraceae bacterium
AATCATTACAGGTAGCCAATCGTATGATTAAAGTCTATTCAGAATCTTATCCAGCTTCTTTTCATAGAAAGAACTTTTTTAATTTTGTTCGAAATTTCATCCGATTAGCTTTTGCAAAAAACACGGAATTAGAAAAGCGAAAAATAGTGTCTACAAATGAAGAAGTAAAACATCTTCAAATTAAACTAGCCGAATTAATAACTTGGGCTGTTTATTATAGTACACCACGAATTCTAAAAGTCTCTCTTTTTACTTCTTTATTTATTGCTTTGTTACCTTACTTTGCTAGGGCGATTAAAAACAAATATCTAAAAAGTATTTTCAAGTTAAATGTAAAGGATTGGCTTTGGTTTCGCGATTTTTTGCCTTGGATTAAAGCTATTGGAAAGCGAAAGGTTCAACCTAGTATTTCTATTTAGCCTTTGGAAGTAAATGCAAAGAGGAAATTTTTTCTGTGACGTTTGTGGTATTCCCCTTGCTGAAATTAGGATTTACAGAATAATTTTTGGGAGTTTTAGGAGAAATCCGAGGTATCTCAGCGTAAAATTACCCCATTAAATAAATCCATTTCACGCTTGGTGATATCGTCTGGTGCTTGTGCATAATGAGAGAACTCTAAGCTAGCATTTGCCCTTCCTGCCGTCATGGAGCGAAGATGTACGACATAGCCAAATAGTTCTGCTAGAGGCGCTTCTGCTTGGATTCCGATTTGAGTTCCTTTCGCCGTTTGCCCCTTGGGCATTCCTCTTCTTCTATTGAGATCGCTCATGATATTGCCTGTGTTTTCGTGAGGCGTGGTGACTTCGATTTTCATGATTGGCTCCATCAAAACAGGCTTAGCTAAAGGCGCCATAGCTCGAAATCCCATTCTAGCAGCAATTTCAAAAGCCAATTCATTCGATTCATTAGTCGTCACAGCATTAATCAAGCGGACTTTCATACTTTGAAAGGGGTAGCCTGCTAGGATTCCGTTCTCCATCATTTGTTCAAAACCGAATTGGATATTAGGAATAAAAGCTTGAGGAATAACGGCTTTTGTGGTTTCGTTGATAAATTGCAGCTTCGTTTTTCCTGATAAGTATTCTGGACTTTCTAAAAAAGTATTGTCTGAAGGGCCGATTTCGAACTCAATCTCTGCATACAATTGTGGCCCATTTTCAGTACGATGAAATTGCTGGCGATGGCGCAAGGTCTTTGTCAATTTCTCCTTGTAACTTACCTGTGGTTTTCCTTGGTAACACTTGATTTTGTAATCATCTTGCAATCGGGCTACAATGATTTCCAAGTGCAATTCCCCCATTCCACGGAGAATGGTTTGCGCGGTTTCTTCATTATATTTTATTTGAAAAGTAGGATCTTCTTCTGCTAGAAAACCTAAGGCTTCCTCTAGTGCATCGGAATCGCCTTGAGACTGAGGCTCAATGGCTACTCCAACGACCGGCTCAGGAAAAGTCATGGATTCTAGGAGAATTGGAGCATTCGAAACACAAAGCGTATCTCCCGTCACTGTCTCTTGCAAACCAACTGCAGCGACAATATCTCCAGCTTCTACATGATTGACAGCTATCTTTTTATCAGCGTGGATTTGATACAAGCGATTCAAGCGTTCCTTCTTTCCAGTTCTTGGGTTTAAGATGGCCGTTCCATTCTGCACACTCCCAGAATATACCCGTAGAAAAGCTAATTTTGAATGCCCACTTCTAGTAATTTTGAAAGCTAAGGCGGAAAACGGTTCCTTGGCATTTGGCGCTCTCAGTTCTTCTTTATTTGTTTTAGGGTGAATACCTTTAGTTACCCCAATATCAAGGGGCGAAGGCAAATACAAGCAAACGGCATCTAGAATCGGTTGCACCGCTTTATTCTTATAAGCACTACCACAAAAAACAGGAATTAAAGCACGACTTAAAGTTGTTTTGCGCAGCAAGGCTTGGATTTCTTCTACTTGAATGTTATCTGAATTTTCTAAGTATTTATTCATAAAAGCATCATCATGCTCGGCTAATATTTCTAGTAAGAGCTCCCTTTTCTCCTCTGCTTCCTCTAATAATTCAGGTGGAATTTCTTTTACTTCAAAAGCATGTTCATCCTCTTCGTTTTCCCAGTATAAGGCTTTCATTTCCAATAAATCAATCACGCCTACAAAGGTTTCCTCTTCTCCTATCGGCCACTGCACTGCTAAGGCCTTTGCATCGAGTTTCTCGCCAATTTGCTCTAGGACGCTTTCAAAATCAGCACCTACCCGATCCATTTTATTCACAAAAGCTAGTCTAGGTACTGCGTATTTGTCTGCTTGTCTCCAAACTGTTTCGGATTGAGGCTCAACGCCCTGAACAGCATCAAACAGGACGACTAAACCATCTAAAACACGCATAGAACGCTCTACTTCTACGGTGAAATCAACGTGGCCAGGAGTGTCTATAATGTTGAACGTGAAGTTTTTACTGTTTAATTTCCATTCTGTTTTAGTAGCGGCGGCGGTAATGGTAATTCCTCTTTCTCGCTCCAGCGCAAGATGATCCATCTCAGTGTTCCCGATATGCGTTTCCCCAATTTTGTGCGTTTTTCCCGAATAGAATAAAATCCGTTCAGTGAGGGTCGTCTTACCCGCATCAATATGCGCAGCGATACCAAAATTGCGGGTATAATTCAGATCCCTAGATTTCATGAAGAGGAAGATTTTTGTGATGAGAATGAAGACCAATGACTTGAAGGAAGGGAATATACTAAAAAAAGCGGTAACTGCCAAGGAGTTTTGATTGATATGTTATGCCTTTCTATAGGAGATTCGGAAGAATAACGTTATGGTTGTTCTTAGAAGGAGATTTTTCTTTGAAAAAATATGCTTTTTGAGAGTCGCCTTTCTTCTTACTGATTTTCCTAAAAAGTAGATCGCTGGTGTTTTACTGAAAATTGCTCGTGCTAATAGCTGAATCACTACTTATTTTTTGGTAATGTAACATTGATTTAATAAAACCTCCTCCTCCTGTTTTTGTAGTAGAACTACAATTTTCTTCAATGAAATAATGGATTAGAGATGTCGTGCATGGTTGTTTTATTTGCTTTTTAAAATGTTGTTTATCAGTATTTAATTTGTGTTCGATAAAAAACTTTAAAAAAAGTCCATTTTTTTTTATGGAAAAAGGCCCCTTTTCTACTCTTATTATTGAGGGGCTCTTTATTTCTAGTGGTTGAACTCCTAAGTTTGATAGTTTATGTTGAGCGATTTTTTGCTAGCCAAGATGTGAGTGGTGAAAATAGCTATAGTTACCTGACTCTTGAAAAAAGCAGGATGCGCAACAATAACAATCATAAATCCTCAAGAACTTATGAGTTGAACCACTAACCCTCGAAGATTGAAGTAAATCAAACTAAATTAAAACGTTGATCAAGCATGGCAAGAAATAAATCGCCCAAGAGAGGGCAACAAGGAAAAGCGAACAAGAAAGAAGGAAATCGTTTTGATAAAATTCTTCATGAGAATGCAGATTCGGCCTTATTGCCCATTGTAGCAGAAATCCTAGGCATCGAAATTAAAAGTGTAGAGTTTCGAAAAACGAAGATGCAAACCACCATTGAGAAGGAAGCGGACGGCTGTTATTGGCTAGAAACGGCTGATGGTCGAGAAGTCATTCTACATCTTGAATATCAAAGTAGTAATGACCCAAAAATGATACTACGGGTAAATCTGTATGTCGCTTTAATTCGTTACTTAAATCCAGGCGTACCGATAGAAAGCGTCGTCGTTTATGTAGGAGATGAACCGATGGTGATGCGAACAGAACTTACGGAGGAAGAAATTTTTAGAGGCTTTATCCTCATCAATGCAAAAACCTTGGATTTCAAAAAGTTATTGGAATCCGAGGAACCTTCTCAAATCGTCACTGCGGTTCTAGCAGACTATCCAAAAGAACAAGGAAAAGAGGTCTTGTACAAAATCATAGCAAGGCTAAGAGAAGTTTGCCAAGCAGATAATGATCTCATTAAATATTGTAACCAATTGCTTGTCTTATCTTTTCTTCGTAAATTGGATGTTGAAACTAAAATAATTCTAGAAAATATGGCTGTACATATAGACATCACAGGATCAAAAGTATTTCAAGAAGCCTTCATGCCCAAAATGCTGGAGTATGAAAGATTGATCAAGGAAGAAAAGGTAGCTAAGGAGCAAGAACGAA
>JAHDHB010000569.1 GCA_020631545.1 Saprospiraceae bacterium
CTGCATTTTTCTAAATCAAAAATATATTTGCCTTCCTTTAATTCTGCTTTTAAAACATATTCACCATTTTCCAAGGAGTAGACATATGCGGTTTTTGTTATACCATTAGCGATGATGTAGTATTGAACACCTTGTTTTTCATAGGTTTCAAACTTAATTCCTTTATCTTTAAATAAGGTAGATTTTGAGCTAATTTCAATAATTAAGGAAGGAGGAAAGTCAAGGACATCCTCTAAAAAAGGTTTGCAAGTTACTACGATATCAGGTCTAAAAACAGTATTATCGGTTACCAACCAATCTAATTCATAGAATGCTTCACAATGGTTACAAGTAGCTAATTGATTAATAATTTGATGAAAAATAGATCGCCCTACCCGTTGGTGGCTAGGACTTGGCGAAGGCGACATGGCATAAGGAATTCCTTGAATCAACTCCCAATCTCCACCCCATTGTGCATAATCCGCATAGGTATAAGCAGGTAGATATTTTTGAGCAATCATAAGCTAATTTTTTATAAAAATACACATCTTTCACCTAATTATCAAGTGATGAGGAGTCAGGGAAGAGCGGAAGAGGTTTAGCCTTTCTTAGAAATTAACGCATTTTAAGCCACGCTGCTATTAAGTACAGCACACCTATTCCCAAAAACAAAAATTTGAACACCGCGCACCAGTAGGCTACCCAAGGATTCACCCAAGAAGAAGCGCCATTGATGGTCAAGAGCATCATGACATTTTCTACGATATCAAAAAGTGCGGCATCCCATTGCCCCCAAGCGATCAATTTCCCTGCATTCGACCACATCGAATTGGCCTCAAACCGACTAGCTGCACGGAGTAGAAAAAGGGCTATAGTCGAGGAATAAACAACTAAGAAGATAAAATCAATATAAATACTCCACCGTGCATTTGTTTTTCCATCTTCGCCCCAAGCAGCCATCATGCTTTCTGCGGTAGAAAAATCGTAAGCAAACTCAAATGCTACAATAGAAGGCGTTGTATCTAAAAACTTTAGTACCAAAAATATAGCAATCATCACCGCTAGCCCTATAATCGGCCATTGGGTATGAATATACTTTTGTAAAGGATGTTTGGGGAAGTAGTCTTCGGTCATCTTCAGTAGTATTAATGATAATCCTGCAATGGAATAAAGATAATTTGTTTTACTTGACTTTCTATCTTTACCCACACAAATAAAAATAGATTTTTTAGTTTAGACAATTCCTCTCATTTTTTTTGTAAAAGTCAAAAATAAGATTTGCTATAAAATTGATTATCTTTGCAAAAAGAAAATTATGGTTCGAGTAGAACAATTGCTCTTAGAGAATATAGGCCCTTTCAAAAAGGAGATGTTCGACTTTTCTATAGAAAAAGAAAATCCTGATATACATATTTTTACAGGCACGAACGGTAGTGGAAAAACGACTATCTTACACGCGCTTGCTAGTGAATTTGACTACTTTGAAAAAGATCACAAAGAACATCTTTCTAACTTATTTTACAAAAGGTTTCATTATTTTGACTCAGGCAAACAGGGTTTTCCTAGAAGCTTTGCTCATGCCAACCTAAAAAATAAAAAAACAAATAAAATAACTGACCATTCTATGGTGTATGGCTGTAAAATATGTGGGAATATTCATCAAGCCTACTCTCCCCCAAAAAGCAACTCGAACAAAATTGATACTACTACTTTTCAAAAAAAGCCTCATTCTGAGTTATTAAACAACTATAAAAATGCGATAGTCGCGAAAAATTTAAATAATAAGACTTTTAGATTCGCTGCATTTGGTTATTCCGGCTACCGCCTAATCAATTCCTCCGTTATTCAATTCGATACTACTAAGGACTTTAACCCTCTTAATCTGGCTTTAGAGTTTGTCAAAGATAAACAAACGGGCTTCCTTGTTTCTAATTGGATTGTATCAAGATATTCGAAAGCTGCAATAGAACGAAATCGAGGAAATTCTGACCTCGCGAATAGATACATGGATGGAGTAAACTGTTTGATTCAAGGATTAAGTGAATTAACGAACAATGAATTTTCATTTGAGGTTCAAACTTCTCCTTGGAAAGTCTTTATCAAACACCACGATAAGGAAATCGAATTTGATGTATTACCGGATGGATTACGTTCTCTTTTAAGTTGGATGGGCGATCTCTTGATGCGCTTGGATGAAATTCCTTGGGAAAACAAGAACATACCTATAAATGAGCAAGATATTATTTTATTGCTGGATGAAATTGAAGTTCACTTACATCCAAAATGGCAATATTATGTACTTCCCTTGACTCGCAAGCTATTTCCAAATGCGCAGATTTTCCTTTCTACGCATTCCCCTTTTATTCTTAATTCGATAGATAATGCTAAGATATATTCTCTAAAAACAGAAAAAGGCTATTCAAAATTGGATAAGATTAGTCTGTCTAATACTGGAAATTCCTACGTTAATATATACGAAAACATTTTAGAAACCGTCCATCAATTTGGGCATGAGGCTATTGTAAAACTTAACACCTTCAATGAACTAGAGCGCAAAATCATAAAAAAAGATTATTCGCAAGAAGCTGATTTCATTCAAATCATCCAAGAACTAAAGGATGAGGGAGAGGAGGTTTTCGACATTATAGCCTCCAAACTATTTAGATTGAAACGAATAACAGGAAAAGACTACCTCAATGGATAAAATTGATAGACCTGATTTAGATACGCTTAATTCACTTTCTACGCTTGCTGACAATTGGGAAACTTGGGGACAGGAATATAAATTATACCTTGATTCCGACAAAAGAGAAGGGATTGGATGGTCATGGCGACAATATATTTATACAGATTTAAGAAAGGAGCTCTCCGATCTAACCTATGAACATTGTTCATTTTGTGATGGTTATCCTTTCGATATGTCCAAGGAGACTATTGAGCATTATAAACCAAAAAATGATTTCCCACTCTTAGCTTATAAATGGAATAATCTATTTTACTGTTGTGATACTTGTCAAAAAGAAGCCAATAAATTACCTTTTGAAAACACGATTAAACCAGATCATAACGATTATAATTTTGATAAAATATTTTATGTTGACCTTGGAGATTTTAAAATAAAAGTTCTTGAGACCTTGGAAGATGCCGACCATTCACTTTTTCTAAAAGCAGAAGCATTTCTTATTCGATATGGCATCAATATTCCATCAAGAATTACAAGGAGAAGAAATAACTACCGCGATTTAAAAAATTACTTCAAAAGCGAATATGGAGCCACTGATGCTAGAATTAGAAATGATTTCCCCTTTCGATACCTCTATGATGAACTAATACGCCTCTCCTAGCGTTGCACTAGAAAAAACCAATGAAATTTGACGATTTAGACAAGGAGTTGCGCATTTTTGAGACGGCACACGACCACTGCGTTTTGCCTGGTATGTATATGGTGGCACGCTTAGACGGGCGTGGTTTTACACGTTTGACGAAGAAAATGCATGATTTTGAGAAGCCGTTTGATGCTCGTTTTCGAGATTATATGATTGAGACGACGAAGCATTTGATGAGTTGTGGTTTTGAGATCTTATATGGCTACACGGAAAGCGATGAAATCTCCTTGCTGTTTGCTTTGGAGGCTAAGGCTTTTGGTCGGAAGACAAGGAAAATGAATTCTGTTTTGGCGGGGGAAGCCAGTGCTAAATTTTCTTTGCTGCTAGGCGATATAGGGGTTTTTGACTGCCGTATTTCTCAAATTCCTGCTAGGAATAAGGTGGTAGATTATTTTAGATGGCGAAATGAGGATGCTTTTCGGAATGCTTTAAGTGCGCACTGCTATTGGGCTTTGCGGAAGGAAGGCGCTACAGGAAGACAGGCAACCAAAGCTATAAATGGTTTATCCATCGCAGAGAAAAATGAATTGTTATTTCAACGTGGTATTAACTTTAATGATCTTCCAAGCTGGCAGAAGCGTGGTGTGGGGTTGTATTGGACAAATTATTTGAAGAAGGGAAAAAATCCTAAAACAGGAGAAGAGGTAGAGACGACACGACGAAAACTACACTTGGAGTTGGATTTGCCCATGCGGGATGCTTATAGTGATTTTGTGGGTGATTTTTTATTGCCACAAAGCGCACAAAACGGCTACGCCATTAGTTAAGAGTTAGGAGTGAAGAGTTAGGAGTTGT
>JAHDHB010000570.1 GCA_020631545.1 Saprospiraceae bacterium
CGACCAGCCCATCAGCAAAGCCACCAATTTAATCGTTTATCATTATGATGAGTAGGATAGTTAGTAGTTAAGAGTTAGTAGTTAGTAGTTTTATGGCGATTTGTAAACATGAGGCGTCTACACTTTTAGCTACCAAAATCTTTGTGTCTGTGTGCCTTTGTGGCCACTTTATAAGTATGAATTCAAGTCAATGACTGAAAAAACTCTTCGAAATAAAGTACTGCTGCTCCTTTTAGCTTTTGCTACTTGGTGTCTGGTCGATTTTTTCTTGATTCATTCCGCAAAAAACCAAGAGATTCAAGCACTTCAGGTTGAGAAACAAGCATTACAAGAAGAAGCTAGTCGTTTGAATAACTCCTTGGAACAACAGCATAAAGTCCTGCAAAATGCTGACAGTCTGCAAGCGAGATTATCCGTTTTACAGGCAAAAGATAAGCAACGAGGAGAAAAAGGAATAGCCCAAAGCATTTCTTATTTAGGAGAACAATACGTCGTTTTCACGGTCAATCTAGCCGCTGCGGAGTTAGCTTTTCACTCCAAAGACGAGAACGGAAAGCCTTTAAAAACGATGGAGAAGCTTAAACAACACCTTTCCAATCAAGGCCAAAAAATACGTTTTGCCACGAATGGAGCGCTCTACGAACCTGATTTTTCTACTAGCGGTCTGTATATCGAAAATGGGAAGATGCTCAAACCTTTAAATACCAAACCCAAGGAGAAAACGTTTAAAAACTTCTATATTCAACCCAATGGTGTTCTTTATATTGACCAACAAAAACGAGCAGAAATACTCTCGACTAAAGCGTACCAAAAGAAGTCGGTTAAAGCTGAATTTGCCTTGCAATCAGGCCCCATGTTGGTTGTCAATGGAAAGATAAACACTGAACTCAAACCCAACTCTAAGAGTACGTATGTGCGTAGCGGCGTTGGTTGGATTGATGAGCAAACCTTGGTCTTTATTATCTCCAAAAAACCAGTGCGCTTCTACGATTTTGCGCGTGTGTTTCAACAAAAATTCAACTGCAAAAATGCACTGTACCTAGATGGTTTTATTTCAGAAATGTATCTCCCCGAATTGGGCTTGACGAAAAGTATACGAGAATTTGCTACTTTTATTACCGTAACAGAGGAGCAATAACGTAACGTTGGCTTTAGCCGACATGTTGTGGTTTTCCGTAACCCCCGAATTCATTCGGGGGACGAAAAAAGGTATCCCATGGATGAATTTCGGGAGCTACGGAAAACAAAATCCTAGAATGAATTCAGGAGCTGCGAAAACAAATCCCCCGAATGAATTCGGGGGCTATGGAAATACTCACGCAACATGTCGGCTAAAGCCGACGTTACTGCAAAAAGACGACTATGAATCGCATTCTTATTATAATATCAATATTCTTTCTTACTTCCACGCTTCAAGCGCAAACGGAAAAAGAAGAAGGCTCTTCTAGCAATGAACAATCGGATAAAGAGGCCGTTGTGCTAGAGGATTCTATACCTACTCCAAAGCCTTGTGCAGCAGATTTGGCTTCAGCGAAGAAGGAAATTGCTGCCTTATCCAAGGAGCTAAAAGAGAAGGAATTACGCTTAGCTAGAATCAAAAAATCTTTAGGCACACCAACGAGCGTTGAGCAAGAAATAAGGGACTCCCTAGGGAATATGGCTAGTAAAATCCATTTTGGTGGGTATACTTTTGATGTCTATCATTTAGCATCGAAAGAGCTTGAAATTGAATTGTTTTGGAGAGATAAAAAAACGCATTTATACAGTTTGGGAGCCTTGAAAAAGCATTTGGAAGAACAAGGAAAAGAATTATTATTTGCTTGTAATGCAGGGATGTATACTAAGGAACGTTTACCACAAGGCTTATTCATTCAGGAAGGAAAAGAACGAGCGCCACTTGATGCTAGAACGGAAGGCTATGGTAATTTTTACTTGCAACCGAATGGTGTTTTTATGCTGGATAAGGAGGGGACTGGGCATGTCATGACAACGAAAAAATATCTAGCGGTGAAAGATTCTATTGCGCCCAATTTTGCTACCCAATCGGGGCCCATGCTTGTTTTTGATGGACAGATTAACCAACATTTTTTCCCTGGTTCTACGAATTATAATATACGGAATGGGGTCGGAATTGATGCAGAAGGGAATATCGTACTCGTGATTTCTAATGAACCACTGAACTTGCATACTTTCGCTCGTTTTTTCAAGGATTACTACAAGTGTGACAATGCTTTATACTTGGATGGCGCTATTTCCAAAACCTATATCAAGGATTTGGGTAGGGAGCAAATGGGTGGAAAATTTGGCCCCATGATTGGCGTGTACCTAAGCAAGTAATTTTCAAAGTCCTCTACTTTTTTTTCCTAGAGAGAAGTTAACCAAGTTCTTGAAATATTCGGTTATCCTTAACAATAATTATGAAAAAGACCCTCTATTTATTGCCGACATTTTTGCTCCTGCATATGCTAGTCTCGGCTCAATCGGTAGATTTGAATGAAGGCTTAATCGCTCATTACCTGTTTAATGGTTCGGCGAAAGATGCTTCGCGTTTTGCTAACCACGGAAAAAAAGTAGGCGGAATTCAAGATGTGGAGGATCGCTTCGGGAATGCTTGTGGAGCTTATCAATTTAATGGGATAGATGCTTATGTTACGGCGCCAGATTCCAAATCGTTGAGTTCTCCGACCAATGCTTTTACGGTATCGGTTTGGCTAAAATTGCATCAAGGCACGCCCTTTTCTGACTTGCAATGGATGACGATAGTTTGCAAATCCAATCAAAGTAAGGAGACCAAATCCAATCCACATTTCCGCGTGCAATCGACCAAAGTCACCTTATCTATCAATACCGAATTTACCGAAAACACCAAGCATTTTTTGGATTTTGACCGCTGGTTTCATTACACTGTTGTGTATAACGGCAAGAAAGTCAAGGCTTATTTAGATGGTATTAAAATTACGGAGTTTGCTTATCGTGGTGCATTAATCCCCAATACGCAACCCTTAGAAATTGGGCGGGATTTGCCTGGGGATAGAGAATTTTATGGCGGTAGCATGGACGATTTGCGCATTTATAATCGCGCTTTATCCTTACAGGAAATCCAAATCGCTTATAAGGATGATGCGGAACGTACGTCTCCTAAACCCTGCACCGAACCCAAGGAATGTAACATCATTTCTTTTCGGGCAATGCCTGGTAAATGCAATCCTTCTACCGGAACTTACGATTTGACGGTTCAGACACAGTACGAAAATCCACCTAAAAAAGGGAAACTCATTCTCTCTGCTGCGGGCAAGCAGTCCAAAATAAAATTCGATCCTAAAGGAACGACAGAAACATCCACCCTATTGGGCTTGCCTGCCAATGGCGAGCGAGTAGATATTAGTGCTTATTTCACTTCGGATGAAGCGTGTGCAAAGATTTTCCCTAGAGCTTTCCTAGCACCTACTTGCGAAGCGGCTCCTCCTGTACCTGAAATTACTTCCAATTGCAGCATTTCAGCCATTGAGGCTAAGCCGACAAAATGTAGGACAGTGGGCGATGATTCGGTGTATGATTTGGAAGTTGATGTTCGCTATGAGCATGCCCCCAACAGTGGACAACTCCTAGTAGAAGCCGCAGGGATTCAGAAGATTATTGACTTTGATAACAAGCAATCTTCTCGCAAACTTTTCCTGCGTCAATTGCCTGCAAATGGTAAAACAGTCAATGTTTTAACTTACTTCACCGCTGAAAATGAATGTGTAAAAATTTCGCCCAACACCTACACGGCTCCGACTCCTTGCAAGGAAACCATTGCTGTAGGAACAGTGGATGTGCAAGAACGAATTACGGTAAAAAGTGAGGATATTACCCTGCTTTTTTATGATAATCAAAAGGAGGATGGTGATACGGTTTCGATACGATGGGACGGGGATTGGATTATCAATAAATTGGGCTTACGCCTTAAGAAAAATGGGCCTAAAAAAATCAATTTAAAGCTGGAACCTAATCGTACTTACGAGCTCGTCTCAAAAGCATGGAACCTAGGCGAACAGCCACCAAATACGATGACCATAGAAATTATTGAACCCAATGTTACTAAAAATCGCTTGATAAAAGTGAATTCTTTCATCGGAAAAAGTGGGGCGATTCTTGTGACTTATGAGGAGTGAGGA
>JAHDHB010000571.1:0-1143 GCA_020631545.1 Saprospiraceae bacterium
GAGATTCCATGTCGCGTCAAATATTTAAGCACAGCTCCAGCCCGATTCTCCGAAAGCTTTTGATTATAGCTATCACTACCACGGCTATCCGTATGGCCATTGATGGCGATTTCCATAAAAGGATATTCATTCATCAAAGCTAATAATTTGTTTAACTCTTCATTAGAGGCCGGCAATAAATCCCATTTTGCCGTATCAAAGAAGATATTGCGTAGCGCAATCGTTTTTCCTACTTCTACTTTCACATTATCAATGGTCTCTTCAACTTCAACAACAGGCTCGGGCTCGGGTTCTGGTTCCGGCTCAGGTTCTGGCTCCGGCTCGGGTTCTGGTTGAGGCTCGATATTCGATAATTGATACAAATTCACATCATCAACGATGTAATAGGAATTATTGTAGCCATCATCCTTGATTTTCTTGACTATCGTGTTCTTAGTATCGAAGAAATTACCAATCATGATATATTCGTAATCATTCGTAGCGGTAAATTTTCCACCGATTTTAACCCATTCATGATCATTTTCATTGATGACCTCATCACAATTAAATAGAGGTTTTGCCAAAACAGGCTCATAAGTTTCTTCGCGGAGCGGACCAGGGGCAAATCGTACTCCTATATTATTGGAGACTAAAGTTGCTTTATGCGCACGACGAACATAAAATTCAAGGTAATACTCCTCCCCTACTTGTAAAGGCGCTTCTAATTGAGCTTGGATGTACTCCCGATAAGTCTCTGTTCGTGTATCCGAAACTTGTGGATTATCCGTGATGATATACACCGCACGATTTCCAGTTCTAGGAATATCTTGCTCTAAGTTATTGGTTTTTATATTCTTCAACGTTCTAGGATCGACGCCTAATAGGTCAGGAGTCGTCTGTGTTGGGCTACTCCACGCTTGCATGTAATGGCGGAATTGCAGATAAGTATCCTTTCCTAAATCAATCCCTTTCTTCACTTTTTCAAAGCTAGGGTTCGGCACCAAGTTAGGCGCCCAGTCAGGGTGATCAGGATGTTGAGCAAATAGTAGGCTATTTACAGCGAATAGCATCAAAAGGGTAGTAATTGGCTTCATAGTTCACTAGGTATTTTTATGAAAATACTGATTTTTTTCGACACTAGGAAATACTCCAGTATTAAGTATC
>JAHDHB010000571.1:1168-4151 GCA_020631545.1 Saprospiraceae bacterium
AAATTCATGCCAATTTTTTAAATACCCATGCTTACAAGGTTTCTAATCGAAAAATTATTGCGGAAAATGTGGATATATCTTGGCTCCTTGCACGACTTGCTGCTCTATTTCTAAAAAAATAGCACTTTCTTTTATAAAAATAAAAAAATCTCCTCTAGTATGTGGAACAAGCTTATCTGCAAGCACTTCTCCCGATTCAAAACAAGAGGGAACAAAACGCTGAACAATAAATCGTCGATCTTCTCCAAATTGAACAGCCATTACATTTTCCTTAGGAAAAAAACCGACGGAAAGTGCTTCTGTCAACTCTTTATCCGCATAGTAATAATCTAACATGATCGGTGTATAGCCACAGTTTTCTAAATCTAATGCTATAAATTTGTCACTTTGAGGCAAGCTAGCTTCTCCTTGTTTTTTCGCAGTCAGAACATCTAACAACACTTTGATTTTCTTTTCATTACCCTTATTTTTCACCTTTTCCAATTTTGATTCGGCGTCTCTCAAATCGCCTTTAATCAAAGATAATGCGGTTTCAAAAAGTAGCAATTCATCCGTGTTGGAAGAACCTTTACAAAAGTGTTTTAGCGCTTTTTCCTTAATCGCCTCCTCCTCCAAATCTTTATCCCCTCTCACGGGCAGATATAAGCCAGAATAAGTATTCAATTCAAAAGGATAATCAAAGGCATCTTTATGTAAGCGCTTGTACAAACTAGCATAAGCAATGCTAACATTTTGATGAAACTCCTTAGCATTCAAATGATTCAGCAAGTATTTATAGAATTCAATGGCCGTTTCAAAATAACCCCGCAACATCGCATAATTCGCTACTTCGAAGTATCGTATCAAGTCATTGACTACGCTTTCCGCCTCCTTCACCATTGCTTGTCGTTCCATCATTGAAGGATAACCGTGCAATTCTTCTTGCAGGCCAAATTCCTCATAAATACGCGCTATCAGGCGGCTTTGCAAGGTAGTACTCCCCTCCCCTTTTATTCGATATCCTGCCAGATAAGCATTGAATAAGCCTTGTATATCAGCCTCACGTTCAAGGGAATCAGTAGTCCTTGTCTTATGTGTAAATCGACATTCATTTTGTTGGTAGAAATGAATCAACTCATGCCCCACAATCACCGCTAAAACATCTTCATAATATTCTCCAAAGTTCTTACAAATCGCTATCGTTCTCGGAGATAACAAGAGTATATTCTTATCCAATTTAGAGCTCGCTGGATCATTCCCTGCTTCCTTAGCATCAATAACCACTGCTGGAATTCCCTTTTCTAAAGGAATCCCCCTAGCCTCGACAAGCCGTGCTAAAATAGCTTCAACAAGCTGTTTATCCGACTTTTGCATTGTATTCCCTTGAGCTACCGCAATGCTTGGCGCTTGAAAAAACAGAAAAATGGATACTAATAATGAAATTATTTTCATAAAAATCTTATATGCTCTTATATTTCTTATATGGTTCAAAATACGCCCGAATGGGGCTTCCTCAAAAATATGGAAACCCGCAAAGCATTTCTGGAACGAGAGACTCACCGCATATAATTCTTATTTACTCCTAAACACTGTTCATGGCTCAATCCTATAGAAAATTGGTTTGCCAAGGTTCAAAGACATGTAATTAGAAATGGTAATTTCCCATCTGTTCAGCTATTGCAACAGAAAATCAATGAATATATTCATTTTTACAACGAGACTTTATCCAAACCTCTAAAATGGAAATTCAGTGGTTTCCACAAAGAACGAAAATTGTTCAATGTTAACTGTCCATGACTCTTGATCTGTACCACTAGCTCATCTCTTACACCTCCATTACTTATCCCTTCTGAAGCTAACAATAACACATTGCTTCGCTTTACCAATTGTTGTCCAGATTTATGATTTTTTGTTATCGGGATTAGTACTTCTTTTTGTTTTTCGCTCAATAATATCGCTGGAGCTAGTGCTTTTCCTCTTCCTCTTCTCATCTTGCAAAGATAATAACTATCTATTACTTTTGAGTTGAACCACTAGTGTCCTGTCAAGTCAAAAACCTCTACAGCATGTACTTAATGATTGAGTAATATGGTCACACCCTGTTTTTTTTCGCTGCCTTTTTAATCGTAGAAGATTGATTGAATTTCGCCAAGTCATATCCTTAGAAGCTCAATCACTCCACTAAAACAAAACCCGCCCATTTCTCTGGCTCGTTCTCATACTTCTTTCTCATCGCCCCTTGTGCTGCTCGGAACGCATCAGGAATCGACATCTGTTCCTCCAACCATTTTTTGTAGAAGAGCACCATAAGTTCTTGCGTTTCTACATCGGGCACTTTCCAAAGGCTAATAATGAGGTATTTGACACCTGCAATTTTGAAACCACGTTGTAAACCATAGACACCTTCAGTACCATCAATATCTCCTAATCCTGTTTCACAAGCAGAGAGTACAACCAGCTCAGTATTCGAGAGGTCAAGGTGCGAGATTTCGTAGGCGGTCAGGATATTATCTTCTTGGCCCATTGGAGTAGATTTTCCTAACCATATTTTATTTGCTCCTGAGAGAATAAGCCCTGTACGCATTAGCGGATCTTCATTAATTCGATATTGATGCTCAATACCCACAAGACTGTCTTTAGGTTCATCTTGAGGAGTAGGGAAGGCAAAACCATGTGTAGCTATATGCAAAATACGAGGAGAAGAAATACCTTCACTTCCACCACATTCCTTCACGATATATTCACTACCGAATTTTTGGGTTAAATAAGTCGTTTTATAACCCTTCTGCCTGAGGAGCTTGTTGATTTCTTTCACTTCAATAGCTGTTCCTGGAAGGTAATCCCACCTATTTGTATAATAGTTACGCTCATTTATGGTAAAATCATGAAAAAGGTTGTTGTATTGATAAGTAGGTCTTGACTCTTGATTGAGTTCATCTGCATCATAATCTAAACCGCCTAGGATTACTGCAGTATTTTCATACTCCTTTTCTTCCTGTAATAC